>JAYUOR010000490.1:0-8531 GCA_043760765.1 Planctomycetota bacterium
AACAACCTCTCGGCTGCGGGCTCCTACTCAATCAACTTCGGGTACGACAGTGCGATTGAAATCGCGGGAAATAGCTACGAGGGAAGTGCCAACGGGATCGCACTGTACGCCATGAACGGCATCAGCCTCTCGGGCGCCGACCTGAACCAGGTGGTCGGGATCGGCTTGAATCTGAGCGGTGTTGTCAACTCGACGTTCAGCTACATCTTCTCACCCGCAGGGAGCGGTGGTGTGAGCCTCGAAGGCTGCACGGGAAACCACTTCTCCAACGTGGACGTGTCCGCAGCCGGCCCTATTCCAACCGGCAATGGCTTCACGCTCTCGAACTCCTCGAACAACACGATCGAAAACTCGACGGCGAAGTACCGCAACACCGGGATCAGCCTCTACGGATCCTCCAATCTCATCCAGTGCAGCGTGATCTCCCAGAACAACACCGGCCTGCTCGTGAGCGGTTCGTTCTCTGGCAACGCGATCCACCACTGCCAAATCGCCGGCAACTTCATCTACGCCGTGAACAGCAGCGCACCGCTCAACGCCGAAGACAACTACTGGGGCTCGATCACGGGACCCGCGCCTCTTGGCTCGGGCGATCTTGCCGTGGGCAACGTGGACGCGAGTCCCTTCTTCGCCAGCCTCTCCACCGTCTTCGCGACTTGCCCCGGCGTCTACAACGCCTCGCCCACCGCTGCGTGCTCGGGCGGCGGGACGTATCAAGTCGGCAGCGACAGCGTGACCCTGCGGGGTTCCGTGTCCGACAACGAGGGCGAGCTGCTCACGTACTCGTGGCACGAAGGCGCCATCGTCTATGCGAACGGCACGATCCAGGCGCCGGTGGGCGGCTCGCCGGTCAATCTGCCGGCCTCCCAATTCTCCACCGGCCTCTATCACACGCCGCAGTCAGGATTCATCGGGCTGGGCTCGCACACGATCACACTGACGGTGAGCGACGGCCGGAACACGCCGGTGGATTGCGTGATCCAAGTCGAAGTGGTCGACACGCAGGCACCGACACTCGCGCCTTCGAGCAACGTTTCGACTCTCTGGCCGCCGAATCACCAGATGGTCGGCATAGTGATCACACCGCATGCCTTCGACAACTCCGGAGGGGCGATCACATTGAGGGCGACGGTCACCAGCAGCGAGCCCATCGACGCTCCGGGCGACGGCGACGGCAACACGAGCCCGGACTGGACGACGCCGGTGGTCTCGCAGGTGAATGGCAACATCCTGCTCCAGCTCCGTGCGGAGCGCGCGGGCAAGGGGCCGGGCCGGACGTACACGGTCACGATCACGGCGACTGACGCCTTCGGGAATTCATCCACTGCCGTCGTGCTCTTCCGCGTGCAGCACGATCAAGGGTGAGGCTCGCGGCCTCCTGAGAGCCTTCGATTAATCGAAGGCGCGCACTCCTCGGTGTGGGGAGCGCGCGTCGCTACCGGCGGATCGGCGACGGGAAGAAGGTGAGAATGCCCTCTGAGGATCGAGGGGCGGGGCAGTCATGCGCTCGCGAGACATTCTGGCGGGGTCGCACCCGGCGCCAGGCCTGGAACTGGCAGCGCGAGTTGACGGTCCAGCGCGCACTTCAGACTCTTGCGCGCTAGGCTCACGTCACCCTCCTCCCAGCCATTCCGTACCGCGAGAATCCCGCCATGACCCCGACCGCAACCGCGCCGACCCTCGACGACCGCCAAGCCTTCGATTACGTGGAATCGGTCTGGACACAGAGCATCGTCCCGGCGCTGTTCGAGTACGTGAAAATCCCGAACAAGTCGCCGATGTTCGATGCGAAGTGGCGCGAGAACGGGCACATGGCGAAAGCCGTCGCCTTGATCGAAGCCTGGTGTCGCGCGCGGCCGATTCCCGGCCTCAAAGTCGAAGTCGTCGCCATCGACAATCGCACTCCCGTGATCCTGATGGAAATCCCCGGCACCAAGGACGACACGGTGCTGCTCTACGGCCACCTCGACAAACAACCCGAGATGGTCGGCTGGAGCGAAGGCCTCGGGCCGTGGACTCCGGTGATTCGCGGCGAGCGTCTGTACGGCCGCGGCGGCGCGGACGACGGTTATGCGGCCTTCGCTTCGTTGACCGCGATCGAAGTGCTCGAGCGCCAAAAGATTCCGCACGCGCGCTGCGTCGTTTTGATCGAAGCCTGCGAGGAATCCGGCAGCTTCGACCTGCCGTTCTACGTCGACAAGCTCGCCGCGCGCATCGGTACGCCAAGCCTGATCGTGTGCCTCGATTCGGGTTGCGGCAACTACGATCAGATGTGGGGCACCACTTCGTTGCGAGGAATTTTGACCGGTGACTTGACCGTTGAAGTGCTCAGCGAGGGCGTGCACTCCGGAGACGCCAGCGGCATCGTGCCTTCGAGTTTCCGCATCCTGCGCATGCTGCTCTCGCGCCTCGAGGACGAAGAGACCGGAAAAATTCTGCCGCCGGAATTCCACGCCGTGGTGCCCAAGGATCGCATGGAGCAAGTGCGCGCTGTCGCCGAGACGCTGGGCAAGGATGTCTACGCGAAATTCCCGCTGATGCCCGGCATGAAGACGATGCACAGCGATCTGATCGAGCTGGTGCTCAATCGCACCTGGCGGCCGTCGCTATCGATCACTGGCGCCGCGGGATTGCCCGGGCTGGAGAGCGCGGGCAATGTGTTGCGTCCGAAGACCAGCCTGAAGATTTCGCTGCGCTTGCCGCCGACCAAGGACGCCGCGAAGGCCAACGAGGATCTCAAGCGCATCCTCGAGCAGGATCCGCCCTACGGTGCGAAGGTCACGTTCCGGGCCGACGGCTCCGGCGCTGGTTGGAATGCGCCGCCGATGAGTCCGTGGCTTTCGAAAGCGGTCGAGCGCGCCTCCAAGGCTTTCTTCGGCAAGCCCGCGGTCTACATGGGCGAAGGCGGATCGATTCCGTTCATGGGCATGCTCGGCGCGCGTTTCCCAAACGCCCAGTTCCTGATCACCGGCGTGCTGGGGCCCAATTCAAATGCTCACGGGCCGAATGAGTTCCTCGATCTGCCGACGGGCAAGAAATTGACCGCGAGTGTCGCGTCGGTGCTCGCGGAGCACGCGACGCGGACCTGAGCGCGTTTATTTCGCGGCGGCCAGACCGTTCGGGTCGAGCCGCTTCACGCGCTTGCCATCCACGTAGACGCCGCTGACTGTCTGATCAGGGGTTCCGTTGCGGCGCCAGTAGCGGAAGGTGCCTTGGCGCACGCCAAGCTGATAGTCACCGTTCCACCAGGGCTGGCCGTCTTCGTACCAGGCCCGGAACGCGCCGTTGCGTTTGCCGTCGATGCTCGTTCCTTCGGAGCAAACCGCGCCGTTTTCATACCAGGAGCGCTCGGGGCCCTGCACGAGGTCGTGTAGGTAGGTGCCTTCCCAGCGCTTCTGGCCGTTTTCGTACCAGAACGTCCAATCGTCCTCCTTGCGGCCCTGAACGTAGCGCCCCTCGCCCTTCTTCGCCCCGCTCTCGAACCACGTCGTCTTCAGCCCATTGACCGATCCGTCCCAGTCCGGAGTTGGGCTGATGCGCTGGCTGTGCGCGCTCAGTTCCTGCCAGTCCTTTGGGGCCTTCGAATCGAAGGCCGGCAGCACAGGCGCGGCCTCTGCCGATCTCGAAGCGTGGGCGTGCACCCTTCTGGAGCACGAACCGAGCGAGCCCAGGACCAGCGCACTGGCCAAGGCCGCAAGGCAAATGATGGACCCGCCCCCGTGGGGGACGCGCGCGGTGCCTGACATGGTGAAACTCCTGAGCGCGGACCGCAGTCCGCACGCGCGTTGAAGGGGACGCACGATCGAGGGTCGAGCATACCACGCTATTCAAAACTCGCCCGGCCGCGTGGGAAGTGAGGCCGATCCCGCGCAGATTTCTTTCAAAAAGGGCCCAAATTCTGAACGCGCCGTTAGACCAAGTGACGCCTGAAGGCAGCGTTCAAGGTCGGCGCAAAGGGTCGGCGCCAAGGCCGGGCCCGAGCACGATCGCGTTGGCCAAGAGCCGTGCGCCACTGCGCCAGAAACTGCGGAAATTGGGCTGCGACGCGAACAGGATCACTTGCCCACGGCCCACGCGCTCAACCGTCAGCCAAGCCGCGCGCGAGAGCCGCTCGCGCGCTTCGGGCCAAACCAGGCCGGAAAGGCGCAGCTGTTCCGCGGGCGCGAGTCGCACCGCCGTTCGCACCGGCGGCTTGGCATAGAGCACCTGCGAGCCCGAATAGAAGACTGGCAGTTCGTCGCCGGCACCTGCGGTGATCCAGGCATTGGGATCGAGGCGAGCGCGCAGAATTGCGCCGCTGGGGGCGAAGCGCCGCTCGAAGGATTCGTTGCGTTCGATTTCCTCTTTGGAAGGAGTCGGTGCTGCTTTCTTTTCGTCGGCCTTCTCGTCGGTCTTGTCGGCAGGTTCCTCCTCGGCCGCTGGAGCGGCGTCGCCATAGACCTTGGCTTCGTCGATCTTGATCTGACGCGCATTGTCCTCGCGCTTGGCGGCCTCGGCATAAACGGCGAGATCGGCGAGCACCTTCCCGCGCTCGCGCACCTGGCTCAGTCCGAGTTCCGCGTCGCAAACGGCCAGCGCCGAGTCATCGATCGCGATCAGCGTGCCGCCCGAGCGCAGCCAGGCCTTCAAGTCATCCTTGGCCGAAGCAAGGTCGAATCCACCCGCCGGCAGGACGAGCACGTCGTAGTGACGCAAGTCCGCACGCCCAAGTTCAGCGCCGTCGAGCAGCGTGGCCGCAAGGCCAAGTTCGCGATCGATCAAGTGCCAGACATGTCCGAAGCTGTCGGGACTGGTCGGTGCACCACCCGCGATTGCGATGCGCGGTGAGTAGAGCGGGCGGAAGTGCTGACCGCCGAGGTCCGCGCTCTCGTCGGGCGAGCGCGCGGTTGTCAGCGCGAAGACCGTCGCGCCGCTCTCGCCGGCTGTGCGGGCGACATCCGCTTGGGTCTTCGTGGGATTTTCGTGGCCGCGCACGAGCAGCGAACCGCGCGAGAATTTTCGGCTTCCCGCGCTGAAGGCCTCGTCGCTCGCTTCGACCGCGAGTCCGGCGGCAAGCGCGCGCGCGGCGAAGCGCACGGCTGAATCGTCGTTCGCATCGACCGCCCAGCCGTAGACGTGCGCGCTGGGATCGCCGGCAGCCACGATGCCAAAGACTGGCGCGTCGAGCGCGCTGACTTGCTTTGCGCCCGTGAGCACGGTTTCGCCCCAGCTGCAATCCAGTCCGAGTGCCTGACCCATGTTCCAAGCAGTGACGTCGTACATCTTCGAGCGCCCCTTGGCCTCGAGTTCAGTGCGCTCCTCGAGCAGCGCCGACTTGTCCAGTCGCGGATCGAAATTCAAGAATGCGCGTGCCAAGGCGCCCTGCGGTTGCGCGGCAGGCACGATCCAACTGCCCGGTGGGAACGACTTCGATTCGGATTTCGCGCCGAACGAGTCGACGGTGTTCGCCGCCGTGAATTCGCCATCCGCGCGGAAGACTTCGATTCCCTGTGCCAGCAGATTCTCGATCAACCAGCGCTCGCGCGAAGGCTGTGCTCCGGCACGAACGATGAAGGCGCGATTGCGGCTGGGAAGTGTCGCGTCGCAGTTCGCGCGGCGATTGGCGAGATAATCGCCCAGGACTTCCGCGCGGTGCAGCTTCAGCGAGCGCAGATTGGAGACACCGGCGGTGAGCTGGTGGCGCACCGCATCGCGGTAGGTCGCGATCTCGCCGCTCTCGCGGCGCACGGCGGTGCCCGCGTAACGCGCTTGCTCGTAGAGGATTCCGATCGCGCCGTTGAGCGAACCCCAGGAGTCGGAATAGAACGGGCCGAGTCCGTCGGCCCACTCGCGCGAGTAGTAACTCCAACCGTGTTCGTCGAAGGCCGCTCCGCCTTCATTCGCGAACACTTTGTGCCACTTGTCCAGTGTCTCGGGCAGGTCGGGATGGCGCGGCGCCGCCTGCGGATAGAACAGGAAGGTGTCCATCCCGCCCATCTCGTGGGCATCGACGAAAAGCTGCGGGACGTACTTCTGGATCGCGGCCCAGCGCGCGCGCGTTTCCGGCGCGATGCCGCTCATCCAATCGCGGTTCATGTCGAACAGGTAGTGATTGCCGCGGCCGTAGGGCCAGTGGCCGCGAGTCAGGCCTTCGTCGCCGAGATCGAGCACGGAGCTGGCGCTCGATTCGAGCATCCCGAGAATGCGCTCGCGTCCGTCGGGGTTTTGCATCGGATCGAAGACGACCACGAGCCGATCGAGCATCTCGGCAGTCTCCGGGCTCTGGTCGGCGATCAACTGGTAAGCCAAGGCCAGGCCCGCGTCGACGCCGCTCATCTCGTCGCCGTGGATCGAGTAGGCCATCCAGGCGACGGCGGGGGAGTTGTCGACGATCTGCTTGGCGTCCTCCGCGGAAAGGCCGCGCGGATCCGCGAGCCGGTGCAGGTTCGCCAGGATCTGCGGCAGCGCGGCCTGATTTTTCTCGGAAGTCACGACTCCGGCCAGCAGTTCACGACCTTCGTGCGTGCGGCCGGTGACTTCGAGGCGCACGCGCGGACTCGTGCGCGCCCACTCACGCCACAGTCGCACGACTTCCTCGTGGTGCGCGGGACGCCGGCCGACTTCGACCTGCAGCACGCTCTGCGGCGTGGGAACGCGCGCATCCTTGGGGCCCGCGGGGAAATACTCCGCGGTGTCGTTGAGTTCGGCGGGCACGCCGAAGGGATTGGCGCGCACGACGTCGTCGCCTGAGACAGTCGCGGCCGCAGGAGCGGCGGTGCGTGGATCTTTCGCCGACTGCTGAACGGGAGGCAGCGGCCGGGCGACCGCGGGCTCGGGTTGGTTCGCGACAGCAGCAGTCGGGTTCTTTGGCGAAGAAACGGGCGCAGCGCATGACACGGCCAGAAGACCTACGAGAAGGATGTTCTTCATGGGCGCAGAGGATACGCGCTCGGCCCAGGCGAAGTCGCGGCGTTTGATTCGTAAGATCCTGGCGCTGTCCACGGGCCCTTAGCTCAGTCGGTTAGAGCGGGCGACTCATAATCGCTTGGTCGCAGGTTCGAGTCCTGCAGGGCCCACCCAGTCGGCGGTGTCGGTTGCCAGTGCGGTTCCTGGCTCCATTCCAAACTGTTGCGGCGGAGCAACCGCGTTGTGCCAGGCCCGGCCACGTCGAGGTCCACCGGCAACGGCGCTGTGAGCGACCCGGCGGCAAAAGTCTGGAATGGAGCCAGGCACCCAGCGCCGTTGTTCCGCCGCAACAGTTTGAAGTGGAGCCTGGCACCTATGGGCTGCGGCGTCCCTATACTGCTCACCGCTCCGCGCGGAGCTCGACTCCCAACCAAGGACATCCGGTGATTTCGAACCTGTTCTGCTGTGTTCCGTTCCTCGCGCTCGGCCTTGCCTGCTCCGCGACCAGTTACGACGGAGCCTCCGCTTCCGCCAACTCCACACACGTCGCCGTGACCGATACTCCGATTCAAGCATCGTCGCCGCATGCGGGCCCGGCCGCACAATCAGGCGCTGTTGCGAAGGTCTTCCCCTATGACGTCGAACGCCACCAACTCGACAACGGCCTGAAAGTGCTCTTCGTGCCGACACCGGCCGAAGGACTCGTTTCGTACTGGTCGATCGTGCGCACAGGCAGCCGCGACGAAGTCGAAGCTGGTGTCACCGGCTTCGCGCACTTCTTCGAGCACATGATGTTCCACGGCAGCGAGCGTTTCCCCGGCCCGGTCTACGACGGCATCGTCAACGGCATGGGCGCGGACGCGAACGCGTTCACCACGGACGACTTCACCGCGTATCACCTGGGCATCACGCAGCGCGATCTGCCCAAGGTGATCGAGATCGAGGCCGATCGCTTCCAGAACCTCAAGTACGACGAAGCCGAGTTCAAGACCGAGTCGGGCGCGGTCTACGGCGAGTACCGCAAGGGCCGCACCAGTCCCTTCGAAGTCATGTTCGAAGCCGTACAGAACGCGGCTTTCGACAAGCACACCTACAAGCACACGACGATCGGTTTCGAGGCCGACATCAAGGACATGCCGAAGCGCTACGAGTACTCGAAGACCTTCTTCAAGCGCTTCTACCGGCCGGAAAACGTCGTGCTCGTGGTCAGCGGCGATTTCGACAGGAAGCAGACGCTGGAGACGATCCAGAAGAACTATGGCGGCTGGAAAGCGGGTTACGTGGCCCCGAAGATCGTCGCCGAACCCGAGCAAACGGCCGAGCGACGCATCGACGTGCCGTTCGAGGGCAAGACGCTTCCCACGTTGGCGATCAATTTCAAGGGCGAGCGCCTGCTGCCCCAGGACCGCACGATGATCGCGGCCACGCTGATCGGCGAACTCGCCTTTGGTGAGACGTCGGGCGCGTACAAGGAACTCGTGCTCGACGACCAGCGCGTCGACGCTTTGTTCGCGAGCTTCGGCTACAACCGCGATCCCGGTTTGTGGTCGGTGATCGCGCGGGTCAAGGACCCGTCGGACCTGGCCTCGGTCGAACGGCGCCTGTGGAGCGCGATCGCAGAATTGCAGGACAAGCCGGTCGATCCC
>JAYUOR010000491.1:0-3266 GCA_043760765.1 Planctomycetota bacterium
AGCGTCGTCGCCGTGCGCGGCAAGGATCGCCACGCGTTGGCCTCGGCCTGGCCCTATGGTTTTTCGCCGACGACGAAAGGCCACGCGACGCTGTCGAAGGAAGTGAAGCCCGGTGTGGCGCTGTTCTGCGATCGCATGCCCAAGGCGCTCGACAAGGAGAAGTCGCCAGCGGTCATCCTCGTCGGCAAGAACACGACGATCGACGGAACGTATCCGCGTATCTCGCACTTGCGCGAGGGCGCGGACAATCCAGCCGCAGTCTTCGGATTGTCGCGGCCCGATGCGGAGTGGCTCGAGAAAGCGCTCGCGCTCGAGAAAGCGCTGGCGATTGATGGTGCGATCGAAATCGAATACGCGCTCGAGGCGAAGATCGCGAAAAGTTCACCGAAGACCGTGGTCGCGCGCCTTGCCGCGCGCGGATCGAAAGCGCCCGCGTGGAGCGAGGATCATGTGTTGTTCTGTGCCCACGGCGACAGCGACGCCGGCGGGCCAGGCGCGGACGACAACGCCAGTGGCATCGCGACTCTGATCGGCATCGCCGGCGCGTGGCAGAAGGCGATCGACACGAAACTCGTCGAAGCGCCGGAACGCGAAGTGCGCTTCGCGGTCTGGGGCTCGGAGATCTTCTCGAGCGGGAATTTGCTCAAAGTCGGCGACAAGGACGGTGCAGTGCTCGCGGTCTTCAACTACGACCAGGCGGGTTTCGGATCAGGCGCGGATCAGTTCAACATCGAGCCCGACGACGTGGCGGTGAATGTGCCGCTGGTGAAGACGCTGCTCGGTGTGCTCGCCGATCACGGTGGACACGAAGGTTTTCCCAAGCGTTGGGCGACCAACAAGAGCCTGGGCGGGACCGACAGCTACGTGTTCAGTGAGAGTGAGCTATTCAAGAAAGGCGCGCGGCCCGCGCTGACGTTGTTCACCAGCGCCTGGGACAAACCCGACGAGCAAAAGCGCACGCCAGGAATGCCTGGCGAATCCTGGCAGGATCGCGACAAGGTCAACGTCGACTACGACAACTACTACCACTCCGCCGGCGACACGCCCGAGAACACGACCGACAAGGAGCCCTGGAACATGGGCTGGTGCGCGCGCATCGGGATGCTAGGGGCGCGGCGCTTCACGGGGCAATTCGCAGACGCGAAGTGAATCGGCCGCGAGGCTAGCGCTTGCGCAACACGCGATTCGCCCCTTGGCGGATCGTCAGGCCTTGCGTGTCGAAGTACTCGAGCAGCGGGATCAGGTACTTGCGGCTCGTGCCCAGTTCGTCGCGCAGCGCGGGGATTTCCAGGTGTCCGTGCTTCTGACAATTCGCTGTGATCGAAGCCTTGGCCTGTTCGATCCTCGCGCGCGGCAAGAGGATCTCCTTGTTGACCCGCACGATCGCTGATTCGTCGACGAGCATCGACAAGAGTCGCGTCAATTCCTGCGGAGCGATCGAGAGCGACACGGACAATTCTTCCGGCGTCGGCGGCGCGAAGCCGGCGGTTTCGAAAGCGGCGACGAGCTTCGTGCGGCGTTCGACCGTCGCGGCATCGAGCTTGAGCGCTCTGCCCGTGGGACGCACCAGCCCCCCCGCTTCGACGCTCAGGGTCTTGCGCGCAACTTCCTGCGCCAGCAGCGCGCCGAGCAGATCGGCGTCGAATTCGGTGACGCGCTTGAGCTCCAGCGTCTCGACGACTTGGCGCAGCGGATTCTGCGAAAACCACTCTGCGATCGCGGTTTTCAACTTCGCCAGCGCCTCGCCAAGGCGATCGGCGTGCATCCAGCGCCGCCGCTCGGCGCCGCCCACATCGAGGATGACCACGCGTTTCTGCGCTTCCAATTCCGCCAGATACTTTGCTGTCTCGCCGTCCGAGCGCTTGATCGCCTGCGACAACTCGTGCAGCGCAGGCGGCTCGAAACCGGCGCGCGCGAGCACGCTCTCGAGCAGCGCAACCGGCGTCGAAAGGCTCTGCTCCTGGTGCGAAAGCTCGTCGATCACGAAGCCCTTGAAGCGCTTGAGTCGGTACTTCGACTCCTCGAGGATCACGCCGCCGCCGAGTGTGATCGACGGTGAAGCAAGCCGAAGAATGAAGCGATCGCCCGGCGCGCAGACGATCGCTTCTTCCAGGCGAAGTTGCACGAGTCCGGTCGATCCCGGCTCCAACGCCTGCGCGTCGAGCAAGACGATTTCCCCCAGCGGATCGGCCGTTCCCGTGTGCAAACGAATCGGTGTGCGGTCGGCGAGCGGCCGATCGAGATCGCGCGAGACCGCGAGCCTGGCGCCGACCATGCGCACCGGCGCAAAGAAACCTGGCGTGGCAGCGACCATGCCGCGCGCAACGCTGTGATGATCGACATCGGTCAAATTGAGCGCACTGGAGTGGCCGGTGCGCGCGCGATCGGTCGTGCGGCCGTAGGCCTGGATGCCGCGCACGCGGCCGCTCAAGCCCGCGGGCAGAATCTCGATTTCTTGGCCGATGACTATCTCGCCGCTGGTCGGAATGCCGGTGACGATCGTGCCGAATCCTTTCGCACTGAAGACGCGCTGGATCGGCATGCGGAAAATACCGGCGCTCGAGCGCGGCGGCGCGGCCTGGATGCGCTCGAACAGCACGCGCTTCAATTGTTCGATGCCCGTGCCGAGCGTCGCGCTGACGCGCACGATCGGCGCGCCCTCGAGGAAAGTTCCCGCGACCGCGAGCTGGATGTCCTCCTCGGCCAGGTCGGCGAGATCGCTTGCAACCATGTCGATCTTGTTGAGCACTACCAGGCCATGCTGAACTCCGAGCAGACCCATGATCTGCAAATGCTCGCGCGTCTGCGGCATGACTCCGTCGTCGGCCGCGACGACCAACATCACCAGGTCGATGCCGGTGGCGCCGGCGACCATGTTGCGGATGAAGCGCTCGTGACCGGGCACGTCGATGATTCCGACCGTGCGCCCGTCGGGCAGCAGGAGCGGCGCAAATCCCAGGTCGATCGTCAGGCCGCGCTCCTTCTCCTCCTTTAGGCGGTCGGGGTCGATGCCGGTCAGCGCGCGCACCAGGCTCGATTTGCCGTGGTCGATGTGACCCGCGGTCCCGATCACGATCGGCTGGATCTGAAAGTCCGCGGTGGTCATGGGGCGATGCCGGCAGGAAAGAGGATAGCCCGCGAGTATGCTGGGCCGCGATGACCGAGTCGCTGCCCTTTCGCACACTTTCGCCCTGGCTCGAAGCGCAGTTCGGCAGGCCCGTGCACCGCGTCGCGCTAGACGCGGGCTCGAGCTGCCCCAATCGCGA
>JAYUOR010000492.1:0-8487 GCA_043760765.1 Planctomycetota bacterium
TCGATCAACTTCTGGAGATAGTGATTGGTCTCATGGAACATCACCTCTTCGGTGAAGTTCACGTCGAGACGGTCGTGGAAGAAGTTCAGTTCCAACGGCGGAATGAAGCGGAAATAGCCGAGCACACCGCCGCCGGCTCCTCCGGTGGTGATCATGTCGGAGTAGTTGCTGTACAGGCAGACCTTGAGTTTGCCTAGTCCCTTGGGCGGCGTGATCTTCCAGTCGCGCAGGAACTGCGCAAAGTACGCTTCCATCAGCTCGCGGTAGTTTTCGAAGACCTCCGGAGTCAGCGTGTGTTCGAAAGCGAAGTTCTTGCTGGGCACCTGATAGCGGTCGCGCCATTCCGCGTGTGCCTTGAAGACCTCGAGGTCCTTGATGCGCTTGTCGACGCGCTTCTTGAGCAGCGCATCGCGCGACTTGGGACTGATCCACTTGCCCTCGAAGCGGATCATGCCTTTGGAAACCTGGTCCTGCTCCTCCGCGTTGGCCGGCGGCGCGAGCGCCTCGCCTTCGATCAGTACGTCGCCAATCAACGCATCGGGCACGAGCACCTCGCCGTTCTCGAAGGCGATCTTCACGCCTCCTTCTGCTCGAGTCAGCTTGTGCCCCTCGACGATGCGGCCGTCCTTGAGGCACAGAAAATCAGCTTGCGCGAACGAGGCGAGCAGTGCGCTGGCAAGCAGCGCGGCTGTGAAACGGCTGATCATTCGATTCTCCCCTCCGATCAACTGACGCTCTTGACATAGGTCGCCTGGAACGCGTCCCAATCCTTGTCGCTCCAGCCGTGGAAACTGCGCTCGAAGGTAGAATCCAGCAGTTGTTTCTCGCGCTGCTTCCAACCCTGGGCAGCCTTCTTGTAGCGCTCCTCTTCCTCTTTCTCGGTTGCGGGAGCCTTGTCGACCTGCTTGCCCTTGGACTTGTCCGCGGCCTCGATCTCGACAATCGTGGCCTTCAGGTTCTTCATGTAGTCGCGCAGGACTTCCTTGGTCTTCGGATTCTTCGACGCCGGCCCGGTGACCAGGAAACGCACGAGTCCCCCGGCTTCCTTGGCACGGCCGAAAAATCCTTCTGCGGAATCCGTGTACTGCTCGGTTCCCATTTTCATCAGGTCGCGCACGCTGGTGAGCTTGCCTTCGCGGATGCGTTCGCGGATCCCGTCGCGTTCCCAGTCGTCGACGCGGAACTCGACCTTGTTGCCTTTCGCGCGCGCGGTACCGATCACCTGGTCGAGGCCCTGGGTCAGCCAGTAGGGCATGGCTACGGACATGTCGCGGTCGCGCTCGGAAAACCACATCCGCAGCAACTGTCGATTGACGCGCTCGACCGCCCAGCCCGCGACGAAGCCCTCCTGGTCCTGCGAAATGACGATCTCGATCTGATTGTCGCTGAACCAGTATGAGCCGCCGCTGTGGAAAGCCATTTCCTCGTCCTGGTCCTTGCAGATGCGCAGGATCGGCGCGCGCACGTATTCCTCGGGCCCCACGAAGGAAAACGCCTGATCGAGCCAGGCGAAAATCGCTTCGCTGTGTTCCGCCACGCGCCGCGCGTACTTCTCGTCGGTGTGGTTGAGCACCAGGAATCGACCGACCTGCAGCGTCTGCCAGCCCGGTTGCACGGCCGACTTGGCCTTGGCGTGCAGCGACTCCTCGAGCGAAACGCGGCGCGCCTTGCGCTCTACCGGCGTCATCTTTTCCGTGTCGTCGATGATGATCTTCTGCTCGCCCGTGGCGGCGCTCGGCAAACCGCCCGCGGTGCGCGGGATCAGCTTGAACGACTTGAGCGTGTCGTAAATCGTGGCCTTGAGTTTGGGCAGCGCGGTTTCGAGCACTTCCCAATGGAACGCGAAGTCGACTTCAGGTGTGTGAAACACCCAACAGATGATGCGCTTGGGCCCGTCGCGCGTAAGTTTCTCGACCTTGATCTCGTATTGAGTGATATCGACATCGTCTAGCTTGACGTCCTTCTTGTCGGAGACGAACCAGCCTCCTCCCGAATACGTCTTCTTCATGTAATCCAGATAATCCTTGTAGGGATTGGTGATCAGGATCACGTAGCGATCTTCGCCCTTGGGGTCCTTTGCCTTGCGCAGTTTCGCTTCTTCGCGAACTTTTTCGGTGACGAACGCGATCACGACCGCGGCTGGCTTGTGGTCGTAGGTCCAACCGCCCTCGGGATCGGTGTAGAAGTAGTTGTGCTCGCACAGGAGCTTTGCGACCTGCCATTGCTCCTCGAGTTTGAGCGGAATGCGCGCCCACTCCTTGGGTGACTTGAACTTGAAACCGTAGCGATCGTCCTGGAAGACGTTCTTGTCCTGGGTAGCCTGCGCCGGCAACGCAGTGGGACGCGCGCTGGTGACGGGCACGAAGCAGGTGATCGCGAGTAGCGCGGAAACGATGATCGACGCGAAGCGCATGGGTGACTCCTGTTCAAGGCCGTGGGCGAAGCGCCTGCACGTGCAGTCGGACGCACACACCATCGTTGTCGGGAAGTTGCCGAACGCCGCCGCGGCCAGGGATGTTGGACACGGCACCGAAACGAGGAAGGACACTGGGAGTGCGCCTTCGACGCCGACATGGTACTCATTTTTCGGCTCCTGAAAGGGCCCGGCAAAGACCGTCCCCGAAGGCCGCGGAGAGCACCTTGCGAGCCCGGGCTCGAGATGCTGAACCTCCGCCTTACGGCATCTTCGAGCGCGATCGAGCCTGCTGGCCGGTGTGTTATAGCTGCACCCCCGAAGGGCAGGCGATGAACCAACGCGAACGATTCCGAGGCTGTCTCCAGGGACTCGCGGCCGGCGACGCGCTCGGGACCACGCTCGAATTTTGCGCGCGCGGTTCCTTCGAACCGTTGACCGACATGGTCGGCGGTGGTCCGTTCAAGCTGCGGCCGGGGCAATGGACCGACGACACTTCGATGGCACTCTGCCTGGCGACGAGCCTGGTCGAATGCGCCGGCTTCGATGCCCGCGATCAAATGCAACGCTACTGCCGCTGGGCCGACGATGGCTACCTGAGCAGCACCGGAGAGTGTTTCGACATCGGCTCGACCGTGCAGGCTGCACTGCGGCGATTCCAGCGCGACGGGAATCCCTACGCGGGATCGAAGGAACCCGACAGCGCGGGCAACGGTTGCATCATGCGGCTTGCGCCGATTCCGATGTACTACATCTCTGATCTCGAGTTGGTGGAGCGCTTCGCGATCGAGAGTTCGCGCACCACGCACGGCGCAGAGGAGTGCATTGATGCCTGCCGACTCTTCTCGAGAATCCTGTGCCGCGCGCTGCGCGGCGAGTCCAAGGACGAAGTCCTGCTCGCGGACGGCGCTGCGTTCGCCGGGGCGGAGAGCATCGTCGAGATCGCGCGCGGAACCTACGCGACGAAGACCGAAGCACAGATCCGCGGCTCCGGTTACGTCGTGAAGAGCCTCGAAGCTGCGCTGTGGGCCTTTGCGCGAACGGACAACTTCGCGGACGCTGTCCTCGCCGCGGCCAATCTCGGCGAAGACGCGGACACGACGGCGGCGATCGCAGGTCAGGTCGCCGGCGCGTTCTATGGCGAGCCAGGTATGCCTGCGCATTGGCTGGAAAAATTGACCGTTCGCGCCGAAATCGTGAGCTTGGCCGATCGACTCGCGACGCGAGCGCCCCCACCGAATGTCCACAGTCTTTGACGCAACAGTTCTCGCGCGTCTGGAGTCGCGCATCGCTGCGTTGCGCGCCGACAGCGCGCGACGCTGGGGCACGCTGACTGCGGCTGCGATGCTCTGTCATCTCGCCGACGGATTCGAGCGAGTCCTCAGGCGGCCCGACGAAACGCGCGAGCCGTCGCGACCGCTGCGCAAATGGGTCGCACTTCGTTCGGACCTGCCCTGGCCGCGCGACGCTCCGACGAGGCAGCCCATCGATCTTCAGCGCGACGCTGCGCGCATCTGCGATTTCGGAGCCAATCGCGAACGCGCTTTGCGCGGCCTGCGCGCCGTCGCCGCCGCCCGCGCTGAGTCCTTTCCGCCAGCTCACTCCCATTTCGGTGCCATGTCCGCTGCCGATTGGCACCGCTGGGCCTATCGCCACAGCGATCATCACTTGCGGCAATTCGGCGTGTGACGGCTTCGAGATTTGATCCGCGTCCAGCCAATCGGGTAAGGTCGCGACTGATCTAGGTACGATCGTCGGCGGCAAGAAAATGGGAGCTTGATTCATGCATACCCACCGCGTCAGCCTCGGCATTCTGACGAGCACTATACTAGTCGGCACGATCGCGACGCTTCCGGCTCTATCGCAGGGCAGCAATGAAGAGCTGGCCAAGAAACTCTCCAATCCGGTCGCGGCGCTGATCAGCGTTCCGTTCCAGCTCAATTACGATCATGACATCGGGACCGCGGACGCCGGCTCGCGCTGGACGCTCAACGTCCAGCCGGTGGTACCGATGGAACTCAATTCCGATTGGAACGCGATCTCGCGCACGATCCTGCCGCTCGTGTCACAGGACGAAATCTTTCCCGGTGCCGGCGATCAAACCGGCATCGGCGACATCGTGCAGAGCGTGTTCTTCTCGCCCAAAGCTCCTACGGTAGGCGGTTGGATCATGGGCGCGGGCCCGGTGCTCTTGCTGCCCACGGGATCGGACCGATTGTTGACTGCCGACAAACTGGGCGCGGGTCCAACCGGTGTGGCACTGCGACAAATCGGCCCCTGGACCATTGGCGCACTCGCCAACCATCTTTGGTCTGTTGCCGGTGAGGACAATCGTGCAGACATCAGCACGACCCTTTTGCAGCCGTTCGTGACCTACACGACGCCCAAGGCCTGGACGTTTTCCTTGAACACGGAAAGCTCCTACGACTGGGCCAGCGAGAATTGGAGCGTGCCAATCAACGGCGGCATCTCGAAGGTCTTGAACGTCGGCGGCCAACTTCTGAGCTTGAGCGGCTGGGCTGCGCTACTGGGCGGACAGCCCCGACAACGGCCCCGAGGGCCTGGGCTTTCGGTTTGGCGTCACGCTATTGTTCCAGAAGTGACAGACACAGAATCGCGGGTCAGGGGACAGCCCCCTTGCCTAGCCTGTAGTTGGTCGGGGCGAGAGGATTTGAACCTCCGACCTCTGCAACCCCATTGCAGCGCGCTAGCCAAACTGCGCCACGCCCCGACCGGTTGAGAACCGGGGAGGATAGCGAGGGGGCGCGATTTCCTCAAGGCCGCTGGTCAACCGGTGGCTCCGGAAGCGCGCGCGAAACGCAAGTTCGCGCTAGGCCCGGCTTGCTCAGCGCCATCTACGGGGGGAGACTGCGTGCGCGACGGCTGAATCATCCTCTTTCGTCGTGCTCGAGGAGTTCCGCGCGTGACCGTCGATCTGGAAATCAACGGCAAGCGGCTTTCGGTCGCCGCTGACACGAGCACCCCACTCCTGTGGGTATTGCGCGAGGATCTCGGCCTGACCGGCACGAAGTTCGGCTGTGGCGTGGAGCAATGCGGCGCTTGCAGCGTGCACGTCGACGGCCGAGCAGTGCGCTCCGGCGTGTCGCTGCTGTCCAACGTCGCGGGTTCGAAGATCACGCCCATCGAAGGCCTCATAGCGGATCTCGCCATTCCGTTCGTCCGCGCCTCGGTCGAGACCGACCTGCCGCAGTGCCGCTACTGCCAGTCGGGTCAGATCATGAGCGCGGCCGTCCTGCCCGCCGGCCACGCGCGCGGAATCTCCTTGCACTTCTCGTTCGCAAGCCTCGTCGCCGACGTCATCGAGGCTTCGACCGAGAACGGCGAGCTGCGCGTACACCGCGCGGTGTGCGCGATCGATCGCCGCCGCACGGTCAACCCGGACACGATCGTCGCGCAACTCGAAGGCGCGGTCGGTCTCGCGCCGACCGGCGCGCTCTTCAGCGGGATCGTGCTCGACAAGGACCGCGTCAAGCAGTCGAATTTCCACAGCTATTCCAATTGACCAAGAAGCGCATCCGGCGCTTGCCGATCCGTGCGGAGGACCTGAAAGCGTGAGAACTATCCATCGAATTTCCTTGCTCGGACTTGGCCTGCTGCTCAGCGCTGCAAGTTGCGACACAACGCCCGAGGGCGGAGGCGCCGACCTCAGCACCGAGACCGGCCGCAAATCCGTCGCTGCCTGGGCGACGATCTACGCCGTGCTCCAGCATCCGCGCTGCGTCAATTGCCATCCCGACGATCGCATCCCCAAACAGGGCGACGACATGCACGCGCACGCGCAGGACATCAAGGGCGGAGCGGACGGCCGCGGCGGATTCGGTCTGCACTGCGACGGCTGTCACCGCGGAGTGAACGCCGGCCCTTCGCCGATGCCGCCGGGCGCGCCTGGCTGGCGCATGCCCACGGAGGAAATGCCACTGGTTTTCGCCGGCAAGACTTCCGGCGAACTGTGCCGACAGCTCAAGGACCGCAGGCTGAATGGCAATCGATCCACGGAGGACCTCTTCGTGCACCTTTCGACGGAGCCGCTCGTGCTGTGGGGCTGGGCCCCGGGCGAAGGCCGCACTCCGGTCCACATCAGTCACGCGGATCTCGTGAAGGCCGCGCGCGCTTGGATCGATGGCGGCTGCGGTTGCCCCGAGTAAGGAACGTTCAGGACTTCTTTCTTGCGCGCGGCTTGGGGCCGGCCGCGGCCGACTTCGTCGGTTTCGAGTTGGATGTCTTCAAGAGATGCTTCGGCGCGTTTGCCCGATAGCTCTCGAGCACCCAAGCTCGCAGCAATTCCATTTTCGGCCGGTCGCCGGACATGAAGGTCGCCGAGACCCAGCCGCTCTTGCCCAGGCCGTAGCCCGTGGGCTCGGTGAAGGGCTGATCGAGGGCTTTTAGCACGGAATGCGGCAGCTTGACCGCCAGCATCAGGCGCGGCTCATCGGGCGTGCTGCGCCCGAAAAACACGAAGACCTTTTTGCCGACCTTGGCCACGCGCTCGCCCCAGGGGTCGTCCTCCCAGGCACCCGGCAGGGACAGCGCATACTCGAGCAGGGCCTCGTGTGCCTCGCGCAGATGGTTGTTCATGTTGCGTCCATTCCCGCGCGGATTGTCCGCGCCGCTTGACCCACCCCCCCGCCTTGCGCGGACAATCTTGCCGTGGCCCGACCGCTTCGCAACCTCTCGCGTGTTCCGACCGTCGCGCGCCGCCGCCATCGCACCTGGGTCATGTCGATGTGCCTGGCCACCGCGGGCCTCGCGGTCTGGGGCACGACGGTCATCTGGATGCGGCTCGACCGCCACAGCGCGCCGAGCCTGGAGACCGCCTTCCTCGTGTCGAGCCTCTTCTCGCTGCCCGGCGTGCTCCTCGGACTGCTGACGCTGCGCGCAAAACGCTCGTGGCTCCTGTTCGCATTCTTTCCGATCGCCTTCAACGCGATGCTGCTGGCCTTGCCCTGGATCCTGATCTGGCTGCGCGAACACCGCAACGCCGCGCCCTGACGATCAGAGTTTGGGCGACCAATAGAGCATCAGCGTGCCCGTGATCGAGGCCGCGGCAGTCAACACGAGCACCAGCATCGCGGCCCAGAAGTGCAGGCGGTGATGGGCGCGCGCCTTCAACGTGCGGATGCCGGTGATGATCGGCAGCACGTAGGACGCCGCCGCGAGTTTCGCGATCGCCATGTGGATCGGAAAAATCGCACCGCTCTCGGACAGCTTGTAGACCGCGCCGAGTTTGAGCGCGTAGAAGATCGCGACCGTCAGCGAAATCAGCGTCATCACCACGCAGGGGATGTGCACGGTGATCTTGCCGCGCACGCCGGTGACGACGACGACGATCAGGAACACGACGGTAGCGCCCACCGCCGCGCAGAACGGGATCATCGGATCCACTTACGCGAGGCCCTTCATCTCTTCGGACGGCTCGCGGCGCATCAGGTCGAGCACGGCCTCGCGCGGCGATTTGTTCTCGAAAAGCACGGCGTGCACTTGCTCGGCGATCGGCAGCGACACGCCCTCGGTCTCGGCTTCGGGGCCGAAGAGCGCCTTGGTCGTCCAGACGCCCTCCGCGACCATGTTCATTCGCGCGAGCACCTGCTGCAGCGTTTCGCCGCGGCCGATCGCCTCGCCGACGTTGCGATTGCGCGAGTGCTTCGAGCAGCAGGTCGTCACCAGATCGCCCATGCCGGCAAGACCGAAGAAAGTCTCGAGCTTGCCGCCGCGGCCGACGCCGTAGCGCGCCATTTCCATCATGCCGCGCGTGAGCAGCGCCGACTTCGCGTTGTCGCCCAGGCCCAGTCCGTCGCTGATGCCGGCCGCGATCGCGATCACGTTCTTGAGCGCGCCCGCGAGCTCCGCTCCGATCGGATCGTTGTGCGTGTAGACGCGGAACATCTCGCCGTTGAACGCCGCTTGCACGCGCAACGCGAAGGCCTTGTCATTGGACGCGGCCACGACCGTCGCGGGCAGGCCGCGCGCAACTTCCTCGGCGTGACTGGGTCCGGTCAGAATGCACACGTCGCGGCCGCCGAGCACGTCGTTCAGAATCTGCGATGGCGGAGCGA
>JAYUOR010000493.1:0-25600 GCA_043760765.1 Planctomycetota bacterium
GTGCGCGAATCGGGCTTCGATATCACGGCGGCCAGCGAAATCATGGCCGTGGTGACGCTCTCGTCGTCGCTCGCCGACTTGCGCTTGCGCTTGGGCCGCATCGTCGTCGGGGAGACCTATGCGAAGAAGCGCGTCAGTGCATCGGACCTGCACGCGGAAGGCGCGCTGCTCGCGCTCCTGCGCGATGCGCTCAACCCGAACCTGGTGCAGACACTTGAGAACAATCCGGCCTTCGTGCACTGCGGGCCGTTCGCGAACATCGCCCACGGCTGTAACAGCGTCGTGGCCACCACGCTTGCGCTGCGCCTTGGCGAATACACGATCACGGAAGCCGGTTTCGGCGCGGACCTGGGCGCGGAGAAGTTCTTCGACATCAAGTGCCGCAGCGTTGGCCTGCGTCCGGATGCGGTGGTGCTCGTCGCCACGATCCGCGCGCTCAAATACCAGGCCGGGATCGAGCAAAAGAATCTGACCAAACCCGACGTGACTGCGGTGGCGAAGGGCATCGCGCATCTCGAGAAGCACGTCAAGAATCTGCAGCGCTTCGGCGTACCGTGCGTGGTCGCGATCAATTCGTTCAGCAGCGACACGGAAGAGGAAATTGCCGCGCTCGAAAGCGCCCAGGGCAAACTCGGCGTGCGCGTCGTGCGCTGCGACCACTGGGCGCGCGGCGGCGCCGGCGCGGAATCGTTGGCGCGCGCGGTGGTCATCGAAGTCGATGCGGCGAACGCGAATTTCAAGCCGCTCTACGAAGACTCGCTGGGCCTTTTCGAGAAGATCGAAAAGATCGCGCGCGAGATCTACGGCGCGGATGGCGTGGACGCCGACCTGAAAGTGCGCGAAAAATTGCGCCGCTTCGAGCAGGAGGGATTTGGAGCGCTGCCGGTCTGCATGGCCAAGACGCAGTACTCGTTCAGCACCGATCCGACCCAGCGCGGCGTGCCGCGCGGCTTCACGATCCCGGTGCGCGATGTCGACCTGCGCGTCGGCGCGGGTTTCGTCCTGGTGCTGACCGGCGAGATCATGACCATGCCCGGCCTGCCGAAAGTGCCGGCCGCGGAGTCGATCGACGTCGACGCGCAGGGCCGCATCGAAGGGCTGTTCTAACGGATCGCTCACACGGTGGGGGGGCTTGGCGTCGGAGGCGGCGACGAGGCCCTATCCGATCGACGGACATCGACGTAGGCTCGGACTCAGCGCGCGCTCGCCCTTTCGCGGGTACGCGACAGTCCCCCCCCGTCGAAGGAGTCATCGATGCGATCGCAACGTTCCTGCGTCCTCACGAAGTCCGTCCTTTCGCTGTTTCTTTGCGCCCCGGCATTGGCGCAACTGCCCAATGCCGCTGCCCCCGATTTCGCTCAGGCGCCGAGCGACACGATCTCGCTCGCGCTGCCTGAGAACTTTGTCGCGAGCAGTCCCTTCCACCGCGTGCGCTTTGCGGCGAACGACGAACTCCTGCTCAAGCTGCTCGACGCCAAGGCGATCGTCTGGCAGTTGGACTACAGCTCTTTCTTCTTCGCGTTGGTGGACGCGCGCCGGCTCGGTGGAGTCGCGAACTTCGGCGCGCTGGGCCTCGAACTAGTAGATGACGCGAGCCTGGTGAACTTGAACGGCTACTTGATCGACGGCGCGGACGGCGCCGGCACGGCACTGCGCCTCGCGTCGATTCCGCCGTTCCTTCGCGCTCCCGAGGGCCAACTGGGCTCCGACGAAATTCGTCTGCGCCTGGTGCAGTTCGCCGGCCCGATCCAGGATGCGTGGCTCGACGCCCTGCGCGCGAGCGGCTCGACGATCGTCAGCTACGTC
Source organism: Planctomycetota bacterium (assembly GCA_043760765.1). Taxonomy (GTDB): domain Bacteria; phylum Planctomycetota; class UBA1135; order UBA1135; genus JADJQU01. The sequence continues at coordinate 1,807 of JAYUOR010000493.1, forward strand.
GCCAACAACAGCTACGTCGTGCGCTGCGACGCGAGCGCACACCAGGCACTTGAGAATCTGCGCTCGCGCCCGTTCATCCTTTCCGTTTCGAACTACGAACCGGCCTTCAAGCTGCGCCCAGAGCTGCGGCCGCCGTATCTGGGCGACGCGCAGTTCTATCCAGTCACCGTGCAGGTCATCGCCGACGGCGACGGAGCCGAATTTGCCGCGGGCCTTGGCCTGCGCGCGGTCGAAGTTCGCGCCGCGCCCAATGCGGTGCTCAATTACATCAACGTCGGCCTGGTGATGGACGGAGCCAACGTGCTCGACCTCGCCCGCGATCCGCACGTGTTCGCGATCGAGCCGCTCGACACGGCGCGCATGTTCGACGAACGGCAGGGCATGCTCCAGGCCGGCCAGCTCAACGTGGCCGGCACGGGCCCGGCCAGTGCGACCTATCTTTCCTGGCTTGGCTCGAAGGGCTTTCCCGGCGTGACGCCGTTTCCTTTCGTCGTCGACGTCCAGGACGACGGCATCGATCGCGGCAGCACGAGCGACATCAACGTCGAGTTCCGCGTCGGCGGGACCGCCGGAGGCGCGACTCGACTCGCCTACAACAACAATTACTCCGGTGACGCGCTCGCCGATGGCGTTGCCGGCCACGGCAATATCAATGCCTCGATCGTCGGCGGCTACAACGATCTGACCGGCAGCGGGGCCGAGGACGCCGGCGCCTATCAGTACGGCTTGGGCATCGCTCCGTGGGTCCAGCTCGGCAACTCGAAGGTTTTCAACAACGCCGGCTCGGGCGTGTTCAACCAGCCGACGCTGACGCGCATGTCCAACGCCTACGGCGGCGGTGCGCGCATCTCGAGCAACTCCTGGGGCTACACCACGGGAACGACCTACAACTCAGACAGTCAGGCCCACGATACGGCCGTGCGCGACGCGCAGTCCGGGACGAGCGGGAATCAGGAACTGACGATCGTGTTCGCAGCAGGCAACAGCGGAAGTGGAGCTTCGACAGTTCACCCGCCGGGCACCGCCAAGAACGTGATCACGGTTGGCGCGTCGGAGAACGATCGTCAAACCGGGAGCGATGGCTGCGGGATCGCCAACACTGGCGCGGACAACGCCAACGACATCATCTCGTTTTCTTCGCGCGGCCCGACGTCGGACGCGCGCAAGAAACCCGAACTCGTCTCGGTGGGAACGCACGTTCAGGGCGCGGCGAGTCGCGCGACCGGCTACAACGGATCGGGCGTTTGCAACCAGTACTGGCCGAGCGGGCAGACGCTCTACGCCTGGTCCTCGGGCACCAGCCACTCGACGCCCGCGATCGCAGGGGCCTGCGCGCTGGTGCGCCAGTTCTTCGTCAACAACGGATCTTTGGCGCCCACTCCGGCGATGGAGAAGGCCTGGCTCGCGGGTACTTCGACCTACATGACGGGCGTGGGCGCGAACGACACGCTGTGGTCCAACAGTCAGGGCTTTGGACGCGCGAATCTCGGCGCGGCCTTCGACGGAGTTGCGCGCGTGAACGTAGACCAGACGCAGGTGCTCGGCGCAACCGGAGCCACGTTCGTTTCCGCGGGCAACATCGCCTCGGGCACGAGCGCGTTCCGCGTCGCTCTCGCCTGGACCGATTCGCCTGGACCGACGACGGGCAATGCCTATGTCAACGACCTCGACCTCGAGCTGACCGTGAACGGCACGCTCTATCGGGGCAACGTGTTCAGCGGCGCGAATTCACTCGCCGGTGGCAGCGCGGATCCGCGCAACAATTTGGAATGCGTGTTCTTGCCCGCGGGCACGAGCGGTTCGTATTCCGTCACCGTGCGCGCGGCGAACATCGCCGGCGACGGCGTGCCCGGCAACGCGGACACGACCGATCAGGATTTCGCACTGGTGATTTACAACGGCACGGCGGGAGCTCCGCCGCCGCCGGATTTTTCCGTCAGCGCTTCGCCGTCGTCGAACACGGTCGTGCAAGGCGCGGCCGCGAACTACACGGCCGGCAACACGGCGCTCAACGGCTTCACCGGTGACGTCACCTGGACGGCCACTCCGGCGATCACGGGCACGAGCTTCGGCTTCTCGCCCAATCCGGCCACGGCCGGCGCAGGCTCGACGTTTACGGCGAGCACCAGCGCTGCGACGCCGGTGGGGACGTACCTGATCACGCTGACTGGAACGAGCGGCGCGCTCGTGCACAGTACGGGCGTGACCCTGGTAGTCAACGCTCCGGGCGGCGGTGCCGGCTCGGTCAAGACCTACTCGCGCGCACCTGGGCTCGCGATTCCCGACAACAACGCGACCGGAGTCACGGACACGTTGAACGTCGCGGACAATCTCACGATCACGTCGCTCTCGGTGAGCACGGTGATTCCGCACACCTACAAGGGTGACCTGGTCGTCACGCTGATCGGACCCGACAACACCAGCGCGATCCTGCACAATCGCACGGGCGGCTCGACCGACAACGTGACCACGACGTTCGCGGTCGCGACCACGCCGAATCAGTCGATGTCGGTTTTCAACGGCAAGTCGAGCAGCGGTGCGTGGAAGCTCAAGGTCCAGGACCTGGCAGCCGCAGACCTAGGCACATTGTCTTCGTGGAAACTCACCTTCAACGGCGAGAAGTCCCAGACGGTCAATCTGGCGATCCCCGACAACAATACGACGGGCGTCACAAGTGCGATCAATTTCGTGGACAGCGGACTCGTGGCGGCCGTGAAAGTGCGCGTGAGCATCACGCACACCTTCAAGGGCAACCTCGAAGTCTCGTTGATCGCACCCGATGGCACGACGGCGATCCTGCACAATCGCACCGGCGGCTCCACCGACAACGTCAACACGGAATATCCCGACCTGACGGCTTCCGCGCAGTCGCTTGCGGTGTTCACAGGCAAGGCGATCAGCGGAAATTGGAGCGTGAAAGTTCGCGACCTCGCAGCCGCCGACACGGGTACGTTCGTGTCCTGGACACTGAGTTTCCAGGCGCAGTGACCCAGTCCGGATAGTTTCGACGAAGGGGTCGCCCCATGCGGGCGGCCCCTTCTGCTTTGCGAGGCCGACGCCGTTTCCACCGTGCGCGTGGATCGGTTACAACCGTCGTCCCAACCATGAGCCAACCTCGAAAAGTCATCGTGATCGGCGCCGGCCCCGCCGGCTATGTCTGCGCTATCCGCCTGGCCCAACTCGGCCAGCAGGTCACGGTCGTCGAGAAGGAATTCCTCGGCGGCACGTGCTTGAACGTCGGCTGCATCCCATCGAAGGCGATGATCGCCGCGGGCACTCTGCTCGACCGCATCTCGCATGCGAGCGCGATGGGCATCGAAGTCAGCGGCGTGAAACTCGAGATCGAGAAACTGGTTGCGTGGAAGGCCGGCATCGTCGGCAAGCTGACCGGCGGAGTCGGCGGCCTGCTCAAGAACCACAAGGTCGAAGTGGTCATGGGCGCCGCGACGCTCGTGGACAAGAACACGGTCAGCGTGACCACGAAGGAAGGCCAGAAAACTCTGCGCGGCGACGACATCGTGATCGCCACGGGTTCGGTCCCGATCGAAATTCCTGGCTTCAAGTTCGACGAGGATCTGGTCTGGTCGTCGACCGGAGCGCTGGCGCCCAAGCGTCTGCCCGCGCATCTTGTCGTGATCGGCGGCGGCTACATCGGCCTGGAGCTGGGCATGATGTACCGCAAGCTCGGATCGCAGGTCACGGTGCTCGAAGCGACCGCAGGCGCCTTGCCCGGGCAGGACCGCGATTGCGTCAAGGTGATCGAGCGCTCGCTGAAGAAACACGGCATCAAGTTGCTCACCGAAGTCTTCGCGCAGGGCTTCGAACGCAAGGGCGATCAGAGTCACGTGCGCATCAAGACCAAGACCGGCGAACAAACTATTCCCTGCGACCAGATCGTCTCGACTGTCGGCCGCCGGCCGTTCAGCGCCGGCCTCGGCCTGGAGAAAGTCGGGCTCTCGGTCGACGCCAAGGGTTTCCTGAACACGGACAAGCAGATGCGCACGCGCGTCTCGAACATCTACGCGATCGGCGACCTCGCCGGGCAGCCGATGCTCGCACACAAGGGCTCGAAGGAAGGCCTCGTCGCGGCCGCGGTGATCGCCGGTCTGAAGGAGTCCTACGACGTGCGCTGCGTACCGGCCGTGATCTTCACCGCGCCGGAAATGGCTTCGGTCGGACTGCTCGAGTCGCAACTCGACGCGGAGCAGCGCGCCTACAAGACAGGTTCGTTCCCGTTCGCCGCCAGCGGCCGCGCGATGAGTTTGATGGAGACCGAAGGCTTCGTGAAAATCGTCGCCGACGCCAAGACCGATGAAATACTCGGCGTGCACATGGTCGGTCCGGAAGTCACCGAACTGATCGCCGAAGCCGCGCTTGCGATCGAGATGGGTGCAACCTCCGAGGATCTGGCGCGCACGATCCACGCACACCCGACTCTGCCCGAAGCCATGATGGAGGCCGCCGAGGCGGTGCATGGAATGGCCGTGCACATTTTCCAGAAGCCTGTCGCGCACTAACGGCCCGTGTCCGAGGAGGACAAGAGCCAGCGCGCGTTTTTCTCCGCTTCGGGCAAGCCGCTGCTCGAGGTTCGCAGACTCGCGCGCACGCCCTATCCGGTCGCGCACGATTTGCAGCAGGCACTCGTCGACCAACGCGTCGCCGGCCTGATCGGCGATCAACTGCTGCTGACCGAGCACGACCCGGTGATCACCGTGGGCCGCGGCGGCGAGCCCTTTCCTGCGACGCTTGGCGGCGTGCCGATCCTCACCGTCGAGCGCGGCGGCGACGCGACCTACCACGGTCCCGGCCAACTCGTCGTCTACCCGATCGTGCTGCTCGGGCCGGAGCGGCGCGACCTGCATCGCTATCTGCGCAATCTCGAAGAGGTCGTGATTCGCATGCTCGCTGAAGTCGGCGTAGCAGGGGCGCGCAAGCCCGGTCTGACCGGCGTCTGGGTAGGCGAGAAGAAGATCTGCTCGCTCGGCGTGGCCGTGCGCCGCTGGGTAGCTTGGCACGGATTCGCGCTCAATTTGCGCACGGAACTCGACGTTTTCAGGACTTTTCGGCCCTGCGGCCTCGATCCGGACGTGATGACCCGCCTTGAGGACTACGTCGCGCTCGAGCCGGGCAACCTGCAGTTCGAGCGGCTGGCCGTACAACACTTTTGTCACGTGTTCGGCCACGAAGTGGCGGCTGCGACGGGGTCTGGGCGATAGCCCGGAAAGAACTTCCAGGTCCGCGGGATTTAGCGTCGTTGGCTGGAGTCGGTGCCCTGCGGGCTCCGATGAAGGTCACCCCTCCTGTAACGGCGTAGGGCCATCCAATTCCCGCATTCCAATGCGCGGGGAGGGCCGGCCGTCGGAGCGAAAATTCCCATGAATCAATCCGAAGAAGGTGTGCTCGACATGGGCGTCATTGCCTCTCTGCGCGAACTCGGTGGAGATGGAGACGGCGGGTTGTTCCTCGAACTGCTCAATCTCTACGTGGACGACTCGACGAAGCAGATGGAGCGCCTCGAGCAGTCGCTGGCGAGTGGCGACCTCAAGGTCGCGGAACGCATCGCGCACACCCTGAAATCGAGCTCTGCGAACCTCGGCGCGACAGCGATGTCGAAGATCTGCCTGGAAATGGAAATGTGCGGACGCAAACAGGCCGTGGAGCAGATGAGTGCCTTGTTCGCCTCGACGCGCGAAGCGCACCGACGCGCCATCACTGCGCTCAACGCGCTGCGGGTCTAGGACACGAGACACAGATTTCCTAGGCAGCAACAGATCCACCACGAGCGCATGCAACGCAGAGGTTTCGAGGCACTCAAGCACGTCGGCAACATGCCGTCGCCCACCGGCGTCGGCTTGGCCATCCTGCGGCTGACCCAGCGCGACGATTTCGTCCTTGGACCCCTTGCGAAGACGATTCAATCGGATCCGGCGTTGACCGGCCGCCTGCTCCAGCTTGCGAACGCCAACCTTTCCATCGGCGAATTGCCGATCAGCAGCATCGAAGATGCCGTGCTGCAAGTGCCGGTCGGCACGGTGCGCTCCCTGGCCCTGGGATTCACGCTGGTCAGCGCGAATCGCCTGAGCGAAGGCCGCGGCTTCGACTACGAGGGGCACTGGTCGCGCTCGCTGATCATGGCGGTCTGCGCGCGCCACCTCGCCGCCGAGCGCGGAGACGTCGAGCCGGCCACGGCGTTCACGGGCGCGTTGCTCTCAGGCATCGGGCGTCTCGCGCTCGCCTCGACGCATCCTGAGGAATACGACGACGTCGTCGAAGCCGGGCGTGGACTCTCCGGGGAAGGACTGCTGCTCCTCGAGCGGAGCGAGCTCGGGCTCGACCACGCCGGGATGGCATCGGCGTTGCTCAGGGACTGGAAACTACCCGAGGCGATGATTCACGCCGTACTCGCGTTCGAGTCCGCCCCTGGAACGATTGCGCCGCCGGGCGAAGCCGCATTGGCGTTCGAGCAGGTCTTGCGTGGGGCCTGCCTGCTTGGCGAAGCCTTCCAGTCCAGCGACGGCTTCCGTTCGCCGCAGCGGGGTCAGGATCCTGCCGGAACAGGTTTCATGTCGCGCGAACTGGCGGTCTCGCCGGCGGCCACCGTGCGTCTGCGCAATCGCATTGTTGCGCACTGGCAAGACTGCTCGCGCGTGCTCGAGGTCCCGACCACGACTCCGGCGCGGAAAGCGTTGGCGGATACGGCGGTCGAGCGGCTGGCGCAGGCCGGGTTGCGCCGCGGTCTGCGCATCCTCGCCGTCGACGACGATGTGGTGACGATGCGCCTGTTGCGACATCATCTCGCGCAGGACGGTCACACGGTCAGCGAGGCCTGCGATGGCGCCCAGGCCCTGGCCATCGCCCTGAAGACCAGGCCGCAGATGATCGTCACGGATCTGACGATGCCCGAAATGGATGGCCTGGAGTTGTGCCGCTCACTGCGCAGCTCCAGTGTATGCAAGGAGGCGTATATACTCGTCGTCACCGGCCAAAACGAAGAGTCGCGCGTGGTGGAAGCCTTCGAGGCGGGCGCCGACGAATTCGTCACCAAGCCGTTCAATCCCAACATCCTGCTGGCCAGAGTGCGCGCGGGACAGAGACTGATCGAGCTGCGCGAGCACATCGAGACCGACAAGCAGGAGCTCAACCGTCAGAACGGGCAGATGACGATCCTGAATCGCAAGCTCAGCGCGGCGGCGATGACCGACGTGCTGACCGATCTGCCCAACCGCCGGCACGCGCTGCGCAGGCTGGAGGAGGAGCTGATCCACAGCCGGACCCATGCTCTGCCCCTGTCGGTGATCCTGCTCGACATCGATCACTTCAAGAGTGTCAATGACCGCCACGGCCACGACGTGGGCGACATCGTGCTGCGCGAAACGGCGTCCGTTCTGCGCAGCTGCACGCGGCGTCGGGAGGAGGTCTGCCGCCTCGGTGGCGAGGAATTCCTCGTGATCGTGCCGCAGTCGACGCGCGAGGCCAGCGCCTACTTCGCGGAGCGTTTGCGCGAGGCAGTTGAGAGCCTCGAGATCAAAGCCGGCGCCTACACCGGACGCGTGACCGTCAGCCTGGGAGTCGCGGGTCTCGAAGACGGCGCTACCACGGTCGACGAACTTATCAAGATCGCCGATTCGCGCGCCTACATGGCCAAGGCCGCCGGCCGCAACTGCGTCGTATCCGAAGGCGGCGAATCGCAGGCGCAGAGCGCGTAGGACGGGGGCAAGTGGGGGTGCGCTTGCGCACTCCGGACAAAGTCACCTGACTCCGTACACGTCGCGGCCCTTTTCGTGCGTCACACGCGCCCAGGCGAAGCCGATTCCGCCGTAGACATAGTAGAGCAGGTGCAGCGCCACGCCCGCCGGCAGGAACAGCGCTCCGCGAAGGCGTGCGAGCAGCGCGTAGAAACCGCGGTTGATCCACAGGATCGGCGCGAGGAGTGCGAGCGGAGCGCAGAGCCAGACCCAGCCGTAGCCCAGCCCGCCGGCCACGCTCGAAAGCGGCAGGCTGCAGAGCGCCAGGAAGACGAGCACCACGCACAATTTCTGCGCCCGCGCGAGATTCAGATCGCCGCCCGTGCCCGGCCGTTCGAGCAGCAGATGCGTCCACGGAATCGCGCGGCAGGTGAGATCGACGCGCACCATTTCAGCGAGGCGCCAGCGTTTCAAATGCTTGACCTGGATCCACGGCGCGAGCCGGATCCTGTGTCCCGCCGCGCGCAAGCGCATGCCGAGTTCGATGTCTTCGATCGAAGGCCGCTGGAAGCGCTCGTCGTATCCGCCGATGCCCTGAAACACTTTGCGACGCAGGGCGCCGCAGCCCGCCCAAAAGGTCGTTGCGTCGCGCGGACCGGTCTGATGGACGTAGTGGTGCAGGAGATTTCGATAGCTGCTGAGCGTTCCGGTCGCGTCGGGCGCATCGTCGTAGGAACCAAAGCACGCGTCGACCGAGGGCTCGTCGACGAAGACCTTGGCGAGCGCTGCGACTGTCGTCGGCGTCACGACCACGTCGGAATCGATGAAGACAATCAGCTCGCCATTGGCCTTGCGCGCGCCCGCATTGCGGGCGATGGCCGGACCGCCATTTTGTTCCAGGCGCAGGTAACCGGCGCCGGCGCGCTGCATCACGGCGATCGCGGCGGGGTCCGTGCTGGCGTCGTCGACGACGATCAGCTCGAACTTCACGCTCGAGCGGTTCAGCGCGTCGAGGCAACGACTCAAGTAGGCCGCGGCATTGAACGCCGGCACGATCACGCTGATCGTCGGCGTTTCTTTCGACCCGGACAGGTCCGTGTGGGGGGAGGTGGTCAATCGCTTGGGAAAGGTTTGCGGGCTATTGCCGGAACGGCCTGCCCGACGATACGAGCAGAGTTGCAGATCGGCCGCCTGCCGCGCAGTCTAAAGTGACGCAGGCCGCCAACTCAGCGAGCACCCCCCCCCAGAATCCCGTTCCATGCAAAGTCCCCTGGCCTTCCTGTTCGCGCCGTTGCTCGTCTGCGCGGCGCTCTTCCAAGCTCAGAGCCCCGACGCGCCCAAGCCGGTGCGCGAGCGCAACTGGGAGGAGATCCTGGGACGTAGTCAGGCGCAGTTGCCCAGTCCGCGGCCGGCGACCCGCTGGTTCGACAAGTTGGACGAGGCCAAGGCCGTTGCGGCGCGCGAAGGCCGGCCCCTGTTCGTGGTCATGCGTTGCCTGCCTTGCAAGCAGTGCGCCGATTTCGACGCTGCGGTGCTCGAGGGTGGTCCGACGCTCGCCCCCTTGCTGCGTCAGTTCGTCTGTGTGCGACTGACCAGCGTGCAATCCGTCGATCTGAACCAGTTTCCGATGCAGACGATGCAGGACATGGACTTGTCGTGGTGGGGCTGGTTCCTCTCGCCCGAGGGCAGCATTTACGGCGTTTTCGGCGGGAAGGACGAGCATGGCGACAGTTCGCGCATTTCGCCGCCAGCGTTGGCCGCGACACTCAGGCGAGTGCTCGAGCATCACTTCGACCCGCGGCGCGCGGATTGGGACGTCGACGTGAAACCGGCGCGCGGCGAGAAGGCCCGGACAGCGTTCGATCTGCCCGGGTTCGCAGCTTGGGGCCGGCGTTTCGCGGACCTGAATGAGATCGGGTGTCTTCACTGCCATCAGGTTGCGGAGATTTTGCGCCAACCGGCAATCGATGCGAAGACTTTCGACAAGCAGCGCGACCTGCAGCTGTGGCCGTACCCAGAGAACATCGGCATCGAAGTCCTGCGCGACGACGGACTGCTGATTACGCAAGTGATCGAAGGCAGTCCTGCCGCCAAGGCCGGGCTTGCGCCCGGCGATCGCCTCGCTGCCGCGGGTGCGAAGAAGCTCTTCAGCCAAGCGGACCTGCGCGTCGCGCTGCAGCGCATGGAGGCCGAAGGGGGAGCGCTGCAGTTGCGCTGGAAGCGCGAGCGGCAATTGATGGAAGCGACACTTGAACTGCAACCCGGCTGGAAGCGCGTCGTGCTCGATTGGCGTCAATCGGTCGCCGACGGGAACATCGGCGCGCACCCTGGATTCGCCTGGCCTAACGAGGTTACGGCCGGGAACAAGCCGGGCATGGGGATCTTGCGGGACTCGATGGCGGTCAGACCCTACTTCGGCAACAAAAAGGAAGCTTGGGTCGCGCGCAAGGCGGGCCTGACTGACTCCGACGTGATCCTCGCCGTCAACGGGCAATCGCCCAACCTCTCCGGGCGTGCATTCCTGGTCTGGTTTCGCGGCTTGCTCGAACCGGGCGACGAGGTGGTGCTGCGTGTGCGCGCTGCGAAGGGCGGCGAGCGCGAGGTGAAGTACAAGGCGACGGCGCGCGGGCGTTGAGGCCCGACTAGTAACCCAGGCTACGCAGCTGGGCGCGCACTTCAGGCGTCTGCTGAGTCCTGCCTGCGCCCTGAGCGGTGATGCCGCGCCAAGTTTCAAGGCTCGCGCGCATGCTCTGGAAGGACTGCCCGTTCGCTCCATCGTCGGGGAGTTTCTTCGAGCCCTCGAAGATGTCTGAGTGCTCGTGAGGATCACGCGCGAGGTCGTACAGTTCCCATGCTTCCGGCACGCGCACGCTGTCCAGCCACCAGTCGGAAGTCCAGATCATCTTCTGGCCATGCTTGCGCAGCGAGAGCTTGCGTCCGCCGAGCTCGTAGCCCGAGAGCTCGCCAGAGACCTCGCCCTGCGCGAACGACGGCCTGTTGACCGGCGCCGTCTTGTGCAATTCACCGACGAGTGAGACACCGCTCAGATTCTTCGGTATGTCGATGCCCAGCACCCCCAGCACCGTCGGCGTGATGTCGAGCAGGCGCACCTGCTGTTCCACCTTCAGGCCGGCGTCTGTTCCAGCAGGAAAGTGCATCAAGAGCGGCACGGACAACTCGCTGTCGTACAGGTAGGTGCCGTGGTCGAACCAATAGCCGTGTTCGCCAAGCCCCTCACCGTGATCAGCTGCCAGGATCACCAGCGTGTTGTCGAAAGTGCCGTCGGCGCGCAGGCGATCGAGGAGTCGCGCGAGTTCGTGATCGGCAAATGAAATCTCGCCCTTGTAGAGCGCGCGCATATGCTCGACCTGACGCGGATCGGAGATCAGTTCGCGGCGCTCCGACGTGCTTAGCTTGTACCAGTTTCGCGTGGCGACCGGTTCTCCAGCGCCGTCGTGCATCCGATCGAAGGGCGCCGGAGGGTTGTACGGACAGTGCGGATCGAAAAGATGCGTCCACAGGAAAAACGGCCGCTGAGGATCGCGCGAATCAAGCCAGCCGAGCGCCGAATCGATGGTCTCGTTGGCCGGGCGATCCGCCCGCAGCGGAGGGGAGCCGAACTGATTGGCGACCTGGATCGCGACGCGGAAAAGACGCAAGTGTATGGCCGCCTCCGGAAGCCAGTGCCAGGCCAATAGGTTGTCGTCGTAGTACTCGAAACGCGGCGCGAACTCCGTGGCGCTCTGCACCAGCGTGAAACCCGACACGCAGGCCGCGGTCGAAAATCCTTGCTCGCTCAAAACCTCCGGCAGAGTGCGAATGCCGTTGGCGATCGGGACAGCGTTGCTGCGCACGCCGTTCTCGCTCGGATACATCCCGGTGAGCATTGTCGCGTGGGACGGACCGGTTGTGTTCGCCTGACTGGTCGCGTCGAGGAACTGCACGCTCTGCTTCGCGAGCGCATCGATCGTCGGCGTCTTGGCATCGCTCGCGCCGTAACAGCCCAGGTGGTCCCGGCGCAAAGTGTCGATCGTCACCAGCAGCACATTCGGGCGCGGCTGCGAGACCGCCGCCGTGGTCCGCGCGCCGGCCGTCGAGCCACCGCGCACGCCGAAGGTGACCGCGCCGCACAACAGCGCGACGCTAGCGAGCAAAATCCACGGCCACGGCTTCACGAGAAGCGGCACCCAGACGAGCAGTTCGCGCAGCGAGAGCGCGAGCAAGGTCCCCAAGAGCGCTGCGGGCAACAACGCCTTGGCTCCGACCGGCGCCACGAGCACGAACGCCGCGAGAGCGAGCAAGGTCCCGACGCCGGCGCAGGCGGACGCGCTTGCGGCTTTGAACGAGGGGCGACGCCATAGGATCCAGGCCAGCACACCGCAGAACGCGCCTAGCAGCGCACCGAGCAGTGCGTACCCGAGTGTTCCGGCGCCCACCGTGCGCAACGCCTGCTCGGCGTAGCGCGGCGCACCCTTGATCAGGAGCTGTGCGCATTCCGCTGCGCCGACCGAAGCCCCATACAGCGTGCCCAGCAGGGTCGAACGCGCCACGCAGCTCCAGGACGATTCGGCTCTCAACTGAGGGTCTTCCACGGGACGGAGCTTATCGGCTCGCCGTGCCAACTTCTGCAGGCACTGGGTAGGAGCGGGCTGGCGCCCGGCATGGTCGCGGGCGCTAGAATGCGCTACTCGCGGGTGCTCATCCGGCCGCGCTCGAACGAACCTGGGACTCGCGTCGGCATGTTTTCACTGCTCCACACACTCGCGCTCCTGATCCAGATCGCCGCAGGCCACGCGGCGCCGGTCCAGATTCCTCAGGATCCGCCGCTTTCGGCGATCCCAGGCGAGCATTCGACGCCGCGCGATCCGTTGATGGCCTCCAAGTACGATTTGCGCGACGCAGCCCGCGACGCACCCTGGGCTACGGAGGTGGCCAACGAACAGGTCGGCCCGCAGTTGTCCGCGCTCGCGAACCTGATCGAGGAATCCGTTCACGACAGGACTCCAATCGCTGTCGCCGAACTGACCGCCATCGCTGGTCAAAGCATCGCCCGCGCGATGCTGCGTCCAGCGGACAGGGCACTCGCATTCGAGAGTTCGGCCGGCAGCGTCTGGCGCACGCCCGCAAGCGGCGCCGCCGAAGTTTCTTCCAGCGTGGGCTTGGAGGCGCTTTCCGCCGCGCTCGCGGAAATGAGCGCTCCGTTCGAGCCCGGCAGCAAGCTGCACGCGAAGTTCAAAGTGATCGACGTGCGCATCTCCTCAGAAGAGAGCTCGGGAGTCGAGGCCTCGAAGGCTGCTGTCTCGATCGAGACCGTCGCCTACCTGATGATCGACGGCCAAAGCGCGGACTGCGAATTGCAGCAAAATGCGACTTGGCGTTGTCGCTGGCGTCGCGAGGCCGCTTCGACGAAGCCGCTGCTCGAATCGATCGCCGTAGAAGCCTTCGAGGAGTGTCGCGGGGCGGCGGGGCGCGGCACGCTGTTCAAGGATTGCACGCAGTCCGCGCTCGGCGCGACGGAGGCCTGGAAGAAGCAGCTGACCAAGAGCCTCGATCAATGGGCGGGGGAGCTCGACGCCTCGTTCGGCGGAGCGATCGTCGGCCACGAGGGCATCGCGCTCGGCGACGTCGATGGCGACGGCCTCGACGATCTGTTCGTTTGTCAATCGGGCGGCTTGCCCGACCGGCTCTTCCGGCACTTGCCCGATGGAACGCTCGAGGATGTTTCGCATGCCTTCGGCGTGGACTTTCTCGATCAGACCCGCAGTGCGCTGATCCTCGATCTTGACAACGACGGCGATCAGGACATCGTCGCGGCCGTCGATCCGTGGCTCGTGTTCCTCGAGAATCGCGGCGATTCCAAGGATCCCAAGCAAACGCGTTTCGCGGGCGTCGCGCGCGTGCCGGGCGTCTCGGTGACCTCGCTCGCGGCCGCCGACGTCGATCGCGACGGCGATCTCGATCTGTACGCCTGTGGCTACATGCTGCCGGATCGTCTCGAGACGACGCCGGTGCCCTATCACGACGCCAACAACGGCCGACCGAACATCCTCTATCGCAACGACGGCAAATTTGCCTTCGTCGACGCCACGCGCGAAATGGGACTCGATCAGAACAATCGCCGCTTCAGTTTCGCGGCCGGTTTCGAGGACTACGACGACGACGGCGATCAGGATCTTTGCGTGGCCAACGACTTCGGCCGCAAGAATCTGTATCGCAACGACGCAGGAATCTTCCACGACGCCGCGGCCGAAGCCGGCGTCGAAGACATCGGCGCGGGCATGGGCGTCAGTTGGGCAGACTTCGACGGCGACGGGCGCATGGACCTGTACCTGAGCAACATGTTCAGCTCGGCCGGCGAGCGCGTCACCTCGCAGCGCAATTTCAGGCCTGATCTGGACGATGCGACGCGCGCCAGTTTCCAGCGCCACGCGCGCGGCAATTCGCTGTTCAGGAATCTCGGCGACGGCACGTTCCGCGATGTCTCGATCGAGAGCGGAACGACCATGGGCCGCTGGGCCTGGGGCGCGAAGTTCGTCGACTTCGACAACGACGGTCGGCCCGACATCGTCGTGCCCAACGGTTTTGTCACCGGCGAAGATCCCGCCGACTTGTGAAGTTTCTTTTGGCGACAGGTCGTGTCGCAATCACCACTCGAGCAAGACACCGACGCCGCGAGTCCGCAGCGCGCAAGCTATGAAGCCGGCTGGGTCGCGATCCACCGCATGATCCGCGAAGGCGGCTCGTGGAGCGGCCGCGAGCGCGACATCGCTTTCCTGAACACGGGCGACGGCGCCTTCGCGCAAGTTTCCGCCGTCACGGGTCTGGCCTTCCCCGACGACGGCCGCGCCGTGGCGAGCGTCGATTGGGATTTCGACGGCGACACGGATCTGTGGCTCGCGAATCGCACGGCTCCGCGCCTGCGCTTGATGATCAACGATTCGCCCAATGGCAGCCAAGCGAACGGATTCATCGGCCTGCGCCTGCAAGGCAAACTGCAACGCGACGCGATCGGCGCGCGCGTCGAAATCAAACTTGGCGGCGAGCGGCCGCGCACGCTAGTGCAGACGCTGCGCGCCGGCGAAGGCTATCTCTCGCAGTCGAGCAAGCTCCTGAGCTTCGGTCTGGGCGATGCGCGCGCGATTGAAGCCCTGAGCGTGCGCTGGCCCGACGGCACGCGCGAGGAATTTGTAGGCGCGAGTCCGCGTGCCTGGTTCACCTTGGTCGAAGGCAGCGGCCGCGCAGTGCCGTGGGTCGTTCCCGCTCAGGCTTCGAAGCTCGCGCCCAAGCCGCCCGAACTTCCCGTGCCGACCTCTGTCGCCACGATTCCGCTCGCCGCGCGAGTTCCCATTCCCAACCTCGCATTCAGCGACTTGAAGGGTGCGTCCCTGACGCTCGAGAATCCGCTCGCGCCTTATGTGATGTTGCTCTGGGCGAGTTGGTGCGCACCCTGCATCGCAGAATTGCGCGAGTTCTCGGCCGCAGCAAAGCAGCTCGAATCGAGCGGCGTAAAAGTGGTCGCAGTTTGCCTCGACGCGCCCGCGGATCGTCCCAAGGCGGCGGCGCTGCTGGCCAACATGAGTTGGCCTCACGTGTCGTTGTTCGCCGACAGTGAGGCCGTCGACGCGCTGGATGTGCTGCAGCAATCGCTGCTCGAGCGGCGCCGCAAGCTGGGCTTGCCCTCGAGTTTCCTGGTTGACGCGCAGGGTCTGCTGGCCGTGATGCAGCGCGGGCCCAGCTCTCCCGCGCGGCTATGCCAGCAGGTCGCGACGCTCGCCGGAAGTCCGCTCGAGCTGCGCGATCGTGCCGTACCCTTCGAAGGCCGTTGGATCGGCGATCCGCCGCTGGCGCCTTACGGCATTCTGGAATCACGTTTCCGCGAGCGCGGCTTGACGCGGATCGCGGACGAATATCAGCGCCTGACCTGGAAGCGCATCGAATCCAGTCCGGCGCAGTTGCGCTACAAGATCGGGATCGCCCGCGAACAGGCGGGCAGCGCTGATCTCGCGCGCGCCGAATTCGCGCAGGCCGTCCTCTTGGAACCGGAGTTCGTCGAAGCACGTATGGCGCTCGCCTACATGCTCCAGCAAGCCGGCGATCATGCAGGCGCCGTCGAGGCCTATTCCATCGCCCTGCGCAGAGCCCCCAAGCACCAGATCGCGCTGCAGAATCTGATCGTCTCCCTGGTGGCGCTGAACAAACGCGACCTGGCCCTCGAACGCCTTGAGCAACTTCGCAGCGTCAACGCAACCGCTGCCGTGCAACTTGACCTTCGGCTGAAGATCTCGAAGCACTGAGCCCGCCCATACGGTGCCAGGCACCGTACGGGCGCTACTTGCGGGCGCCGCGACGCCGCCAGCCGATCGCGACGGCGATGACCACGCCGATGACGGCGGGGTAAAGCCAGATTCGTCGCCGGGCGCTCGGCTCGGGCTGCTTTTCTGTGGCTTGAGGCTTGTCGGCTTGTCTTTCCAGCGCGCGAACCGTGATCGCGATCGCCTCGCTTTCCAAGGTTCGATAGCAAGCTGGCGGGGTCGTGTCGAAGTACGAAAACGCGATCTGCGGCAGGCGCGTCGAGCGTTCACTGGTCGGAGCGAGGTCGTACTCGATCGTGCGCAGCGTGCGCGAGCGGTGCTCGACCGAACCGTGCACGCGCCAGCCCTCCACGGGATCGATTCGCGGCGCTTCGAAGGACTCGAGATTGCCGTCGCCTTCGATCGAGAGCGTGAGTTTCACGCTGGAATTCAAGTCGATTTCACGCGCATTCACTTCGCTGCGCAGCGTGAGCCGGCCCACCGCGCCAAAGAAACCCGCGGGGCGACCGCTCTCCGGCAGCGGCATGATCGTCACGCTGCGCGCGGCACTGCGCACGATCGCCTCGACCCGATCTTGCGCGCTGTTGTCCTGCAGCGCGCGCTCGCCAAAGCGTGTCGCATAGGCGAAGCGCAATCGCACTTGCGGGAAAACCAGCTCGCCCGGATTCGTGGCGAGCCAGCTGCGCTCGATCTCGAACGAGCGCAGCCGGCGCCCATCGACTCGTGTGTCGTCGACCGCGCGCGCGCGGGTCAGGGTCGAGTTGAGCACGAAAGTCTTGCCCGCTTTCTGCGCGGGCTCCGACTCCTCCAGCAGCGTGGCGTTCGGCAATTGATCGAGCCACGGCACTTCGAGCTGCACCGGCACATCCATCGACGGCCGAAACAGCGCAATCAGATTGCTCTTGAACAGCTCCTCGTCGAATGCGAAGCGCAGACTGACGTGAATCGGCTCGCCCACGAAGTAGTTCGCGCGCTCCGTGAGCAGCTCGACGGACGCCAATCCATCCGCGGTCACGTCCTTGGCCGCCTCGTCGGCGAACGGCTCCTGGCCGAGGTCCTGGGGGGTAGCGTGTGCCGTGCCAACCGCGGCGAGCAGGACTAGCCCGGTGTGCCAGGTGAAAATGGGACTCACGCTGCGTGGTCTTGCGCCATGCCGAGCAGGGCTGTGGAAGTGTCGGGATCGATGGACATTGCCGGCAGGGGATAGCAGCGTCAGGGGCACACTACCACAGCCATTCCGGTATCTGGCCCGTCGCCGATCTGCTATGCGGTGACTACGATCAGTCCGAGCACGGCAAGCTCATCACAATGATCAGGGAGCTATCGAAGTGACTGGCGCCAACCTACCCGTTCCCGCCGGCTACTCGGACTGGCTGCGGGACCTCAAGCTGCGCATTCAAGGCGCGCGCCAGCGCGCGCTGCTGGCCGCCAACGCTGAGCAGCTCCAGCTCTACCATCACATCGGCCGCGAGCTGCTCGACCGCCGCGACCGCGACGGTTGGGGGGCCAAGGTCGTCGATCGGTTGGCTCAGGACCTTCGAGATGCCTTCCCTGAAATGAAGGGTCTTTCGGCTTCGAATCTAAAGTACATGCGGTTTTTCGCGCAGGAATGCCCGGAGCGCCAATTTGGTCAGCAGTCCGCTGACCAATTGCCCTGGTTCCATATCGTCGCCCTGATCACGAAGCTGAGCGACCCGGCGATGCGGGCCTGGTACGCGCGGGCCGCGGTCGAGCGGTCTTGGTCGCGTGAGGCGCTGCTCGGCCAGATTCGCGCCGGCGCCCACCTGCGGCAGGGTACCGCCGTGACCAACTTCGAGCGTCGCCTGCCGGCCTCTGACGCGGGACTCGCGCAAGAGATTCTGAAGGACCCCTACCACTTCGACTTTCTGGGTTTGGGCGAGGAGGCGCACGAGCGCGACATCGAAAACGCCCTCATGCGACACATCACACGTTTCCTGCTCGAGCTTGGCGCAGGCTTCGCCTTCGTAGGTCGACAGTACAGACTCGAGGTAGCGGGCGATGAGTTCTTCCTCGACCTGCTCTTCTTTCACACGCGTTTGAAGTGTTTCGTGGCGGTCGAACTGAAGGCACACGAGTTCAGGCCCGAGCACGCGGGCAAGCTGAACTTCTATCTTGCGGCTCTCGACGCACAACTGAAGGCCTCCGACGACAAGCCGACGATCGGCCTGCTGCTTTGCCGCCGCAAGAACCGCATCGTCGCGGAGTACGCGCTGTCGGGCATCGACAAGCCGATCTGGATTGCCGAATATCAACTCGTGCGCGCGCTGCCCGACCCGCTCGACACGAATCTACCTTCGATCGAAGCGCTCGAGTCCGAGCTCTCGCGGGAGCTGAATGAGCCGGAGACGGGTGAGGAGCGGCCGTGAACTCTCCGCAGTAGCCGAAGTAGAAGGCGAGCGGCGGCGAGTGGCTGCAGACTACTCGCAGGTCTCCGCCGCCGTTGCGATCAGGATCTAGATAGGGCGATGGAATTCATCTGAAGCCAATCGCCGCGGCGTCGCTCGACGGGCTCAATCTTTCGCCGGTCGACGCGGCCAAGATGATGCGTGCCAGGCTCTCGGAGCTGGCCAAGACAGAGCTCGCCGAAAGATTGGACAAGGCCCTCGCTGCTCTCGATCCCGAGCTTCTGCGCCTGCCCGCCTACGAGCGCGAAGGCCCGAGCGGACCGCAGCCCGGCAACCGCCGCGGCAATCGCCAGCGTCCGCCACCGGGCCGCTGAACCGGCAGGCGCTCGGGCGCCAAGGCGCTGTTGGCCGTCTTACGGACGCGACTGAACCAGCAACTTGACGAGTTCGCCGTTGGCCATGCAGTCAACGGCGTGATTGCCTTGCTATCGTGAGCGCAGGTGTGAATTCGAAAGCTGGCCTCGGGTACGAATCGCGAATCGGGAGTGTTCGGCTCACCGTCCACGACACTGCGCCTGGCCCTTCGGATCCATTGGAAGCCATGACCATGAACTTCTGCGCGCGCACCCTGATCAGTACCACGCTACTCTTGCTCTGCGTAATCTCCTGCTCGGCGACGCAGACAGCGGTGGACATCGGGCCGGGTACCGTCGAAACGGCGGTCAACGCAGCGGTCGGCATTCTGCCCGTGCCTCGCGGCCCCCTGGA
The DNA here is from genome assembly GCA_043760765.1 of Planctomycetota bacterium. Taxonomy (GTDB): domain Bacteria; phylum Planctomycetota; class UBA1135; order UBA1135; genus JADJQU01. The sequence goes on from JAYUOR010000493.1 coordinate 20,938, forward strand.
GTTGTTCACGGGCACTGGCGCCGGCCTCACGCTCAGGGAACTGACCGCACGATTGTCGAATCTGACAGGCGTGACCTATTCGATGTCGGACAGTACGGGAAAGCGCATGAGCAAAGACTTGGTCACGCTCAGTCAGGACAAGCCGATTCCCGCGGCCGAGGTCTATCCTTCGGTTGAGTCCATCCTGCATCAGAACGGTTACATGCTCGCGATCCTCGAGGGAGGTCCGGCGGCGCTGGTCGGAGTTTATTGGAAGGCAGAGCCGGGGCGGAATGCACCGTCATTCAAGTTGGACGCGGCTCATCTCGAAGAGTGTCGTGTGCATCCGGCAACCTTCTTCACGACCGTCCTGACCTTGCCTGACACGGATGTGCGTTCGGTCGGCAACTCGCTGCGGATTCTCTCGCCCGATTCGCAGACGGGCGGCGTCGTACCTGTCGGTATGACGAGCAGTGTGATCCTCTCCGGCACCGGGCGCGAAGTCGCGGACCTCGCCGCATTGCTATTGAAAGTCAAGGCCGACGCGAGGCTCGGCAAGCCAGCGCTGGCGCCGGTCGCTGCACCGGCAACGCGCTGACTGCTACTCTACGCAAGTTGCTTCCATACACAGAGTTTCAGCTTGGCTATGCAATCGGGACGTTCGTCCTTGCCGTGCTTGCGTGGCGCTGGCTCGGGCGATTGTCGCAACTTGCGGCCAGGCCGTTCGTGCACATCCTTGCAACCGGCGTGTCGATGGCAGGGCCGGCGCTGGTTGCCGCGCTGGTCGCCGACAGTGGCTTCGCGGTTGTCGCGATCTTGTTCTACACAGGCGCTCTCGCGCTGCCGCTGCTGATCCTCTGGCAGCAGCGCGGCGCGCAGCGCAAAAATTTCGCTCTGATCGCGCTCGCGCTGCTCGCACCGCTGATCGCCGGGTACTCGGCTTTCGTGGCGCCCAACGATTTGCGCGTGGTCGAGCGCGAACTCGCCTTCCAGGCCTGGCCAGCGGATGCAGCGTCGTTCAAGATCGTGCAGATCTCCGACCTGCAGACCGTCGGCCCCTGCGCTCGCCAGGACGAAGCCGTGGCGCGCATCAACGCGTTGGAGCCCGACCTGATCGCGATCTGCGGAGACTACATCGCCGGTCCGTTCTTCGAGCCAGAGCCCGCGATCGATGCTGCGCGCACGTTCCTGGGAGCGTTGCGCGCGAAACACGGAATCGTCTGCGTCAAGGGACATTCCGAGCCGCGCTTCCTGCGCGATCGCGTCTTAGACGGACTTGGGCTTCGCTATCTCGACGACGACGAGTTCACGATCGAGCTTGGGCCCGATCGGCGGCTGCGGATCATCGGCCTGGGTTTCGATGAGCCGCGCTTTGCGCCACGCCGCGCAGCAGGCACGCTGACACTGGTGCTGAGCCATGTGCCCGATCAGTCGCGCGAGTTGATCGGTCTCGAAGTCGACCTGCACCTGGCCGGTCACACCCATGGCGGCCAGATCGTGATTCCTGGTTTTGGCGCGCCGTTGACGCTGACGAATCTGCCGCGCGAATTTGCGCGCGGATTGTTCGGCTTCGGCGACCACTGGTTGAGCGTGAGCCCCGGCATCGGCATGGAAGGCTTCCATGCGCCGCGCGTGCGCTTGTTCTGTCCGCCCGAAATCGACGTGCTACTTCTGCGCGGTGGAGGCGGGCCCTTCAGCTGGGTCGAGCCGCCGCCAGCTGGTGCGGTCAGTGCGACGCGACACGCCGGTATTCGATGATCTCGCGCTGGGTGCGGCCGTTTTCGACCCCGGAGACCTCGGCGCGCAGGCTGTTGCCGTTGCGGCGATACTCGATGCGCTGGGGGAAGTCGTGCTCGGGGTTCTCGAAGCGCACCCATTCGATACCGCGATCCACGAGCTGGAACTCGACCGGCGCCGCGCCGGGGAGTTCTGCGACATAGACGTAGTTCTTGCCGCGCGGCTCGATCGACAGGACCTCGTGGAAGACCTCGCGTTCACCTCGCAGGGTGCGGCCCACGCCGTGCATGCTCCACCCCTCGTTGAGCTTCCAGACCTCCTCGGTCGTTTCGCGCGCGGTGGTCTGCGCCCAGCGGCCTTCGAGGAAGCCGAAATCGTTCAAAGGACCGTTCGCCGGCCGCCAGCTCGCGCAGGCCGCGCTGAATGTGAGAATGCCGCAGCTCAGATATCGCCAGTGCTTCATTTGGAGTAGCTCCTAGTGGCCCGCCGGCGTCGGACTCGGGCTTGTGCCCCTGACGCCCTGGACAAGCGCTGCTGCCACAGCGTGCCGCAGGGCCGGCGGATTGAAATGGGGCCTCGACTCTGCCCCGACAAGGGAACACTACCCACCAATATGGCCGATTGTTACAGGCTTTTTCGCGGGCGCTTTCCTCGCGCGCCGGATTCCGTACCGTACTGGAATGCAGATTCGCCCGCGCCCTCACACCGGCTTTGGCGGCATGCGCCTCGGCTGGGTGAGCCTCGAACTCGTCCGGCGCGAGTCGAAGCGCGCCGGTACGGAATCCGCTCTGGCGCGGGTGTTCACCTACGATCCGCGTCGCTTGACGGAGTGAGGCCAGATTGCCGTCGAATCGAATCTTCGTCACCGGAGCGAGCGGGTTCATCGGGCGCGCGTTGCTCGAGCAGGTCCGCGCCGATGGGCTGGAGACGGTGCGCGCACTGTCGCGCAGCGCGCAACCCCAGGCGACAGGCGTCGAGTGGGTGCAGGGCGACCTGGCGAAGGTCGAAGCGTGGGCGCCGCGGCTCGCGGGCTGCGACACGCTGTTGCACCTTGGCGCGAGTACCGGCCGCGCGTCCGCCGCCGAACACGAACTCGTCAATCTTCTGGGCACACGTTCGCTCGTGCGCGCCGCGCGCGACGCCGGTGTTGGGCGCATCGTTTTCGTCAGCACGATTGCTGCGGCCTATCCTGAAGTCGACCGCTATCCCTACGCCGCCGCGAAACGCGCCGCGGAGAAAGCCGTGAGCGCCGGTGCCCTGGGCTGGACGATTCTGCGTCCGACGATCGTGCTCGGGCAAGCTGGCGGCATCGGGCCCAAGCTGCTCGATTTCGCGAAGCGTGCTCGCACGCCGCTGTTCGGCGACGGCAATGTGCGCGTTCAGCCGATCGGCGAGCGCGACGTCGCGCGGCTGATCCTCGAAGCGATGCGCGATTCAGCCACACTGCGCCAGACAATCGACTTGGGCGGGCCGGACGTGCTCACTTTCGCGGAGCTGTTGCGCCGACTGCGCGCCGCGCTGGGACAGCAGCCCGAAAAATTCCTGCGCTTCCCGCTGCGCCCCGCCATGTCGACGTTGTGGATCGTCGAGCGCTGTCTGGGCCCGCGGCTGCCGGTGCTCGCCGGCCAGCTGTACGCTTTTCGCTACGACTCGACGGCACGGAGCTCGACCTTCCTGGATCAGCGTATGCCGAAGATTGCGCGCATCGACTCGCTGATCGCCGGACTGGTGCGTGGAGCGGGCCGTGCTTGAGGCCGTGGAGAATTCGGAGCTGCTCGCTCTGGAGTGCAGAGCCTGGAGTCGCTATCTCGTCGATCGCATGCCGTCGGCGTCGGTTCTCTCGCGTTATCTCGAAGCCCATGCCCAAGGCATTGTCGAGGGGCCGAAATCGAGCAGCACATTCGATTGCGCCCTGGTGCGCGTCGCGCGGGTCGCGCCGTTCCTGGCGCGCCTGTGCGACGTGCACGCGAGGATCTTCCGGCCCGCCGGTTTGTTGCGGCGCAAATTGGTGCTCACGCTCGCGCTGCTCGAGGCGGACCGCCAGAGCCATGTCCGGGTCGATGAGAACAGCGCGGACTCGCAGCTTGGAATAGGCTTGGCGCTTTGCGCGTGGCTCGTGCGCTTCGCGCTGCTCGCAACTTTGGGTCTGTTCATTTTCTTGCCACTGCGCTTGGTCTGCGGCCTGTTCGGCACGCGCGCGGAGGCTGCATGAAGTCGCTCTCGATCGTCGGCAGCGGTGCAAGCGCGGTGCACTTTGCGCAGACCGCGCTCGAACGTGGCTGGAACGTGACCATGTTCGACGTCGGCCGCTCACGGCCCGAGCACACCAGGCCGGAGCTTTCCTTCCGCGGGCTCAAAGACTCGCATCCAGGCGCCAGCGAATACTTCCTCGGAAAGCGCTTCGAAGGCGTGCTCTTCCCCGGTGCAAAGGGCGAGTACTACGGCTTTCCGCCGCACCGCGACTATGTTTTCGCGCCGCATCGAAAACTACAGACGCTCTCGAACGGATTCGATCCGCTGAGCTCCTTTGCGCGCGGCGGTCTGGCCGAGGCCTGGACCGGCGCGGTGTTCCCTTTCAGTGACGCGGAACTCGTCGACTGGCCGATCCGTCACGCTGATCTTTCGCCGCACTACGATCTTGTCGCCAGGCGCATCGGGATCGCGGGGCTGCGCGACGATCTCGAAGCCTTCGTGCCCGCTCACGCGCACCTCGATGCGCCGCTCGAGCTCGACGTGCATTCCAAGCGGCTCTCTGAACGCTACGCATTTGTCCGCGAGTTCCTGAACCAGAAACTCGGTGTTTTCGTCGGCCGCACGCGCGCGGCCGTGCTGGTCAAGGCGCGCGGCGAGCGCAAGGCCTGCGATCTCAAGGGCCGTTGTCTGTGGGGCTGCCCCAATGATTCGATCTACTCGCCACTGTTCACGCTGCGGGAACTGGAGCGTCACG
>JAYUOR010000494.1:0-3252 GCA_043760765.1 Planctomycetota bacterium
TCCGTGTCGGTTCACGCCGCGCCCAGCCACGCGCTGCTCGCCGAAGGAACGCTCGGCGATGCCTTGGCCCGTCTGTGCGAACGACGCGAACGCTCGAGCTTCGAACGCGGCCGGCGCGCGGGCCGCGCCGAGGCGATCGCGAAGGCCGTCTTGAAACTCGACGCGGCCGTAGCGGAATTGAACGCGGCCGGCGAGGCGGCGAATTCGGCATTGACCAGCGACTCTGTCGAACTCGCGCTCGCGATTGCCGCGGAACTGGTGCGCTGCGAAGTCGGAGCACGACGCCACGGCATCGAAATCATCGTGCGCGAAACACTGAAGGCCTCCGGCGTCGGCCGCGGCGCGTGCAAGGTTCATGTCGCGCCCGACGACGCGGAGCTGCTCTCCAAGCTTTCCTTCCGCGCAGGCACCGAGATCGAAGCGGACCTCGATGTCGGTCTCGCTTGCGTGCAGATACAGACACCCCAGGGACTCTTGGTGCGAGACATCGATGCGGCGCTGGCTTCGATCGCAGCGCGATTGCGCGAGGAGGCCCAGTCGTGATCGACCAGGCTCGCACACGCCAAGCCATCGCGGACGGCGCGCGGCCATTCTGGCGCGGCCAGGTCGATCTAGTGAGCGGCGTCATGGTCGAGGCCATCGGCGCACCGGCGGCGATCGGCGAGATGTGTCGCATCGAATGTGGTGGCGACGGCGTGCTCGCCGAAGTCGTCGGCTTTCGCGGACAGAGCACGCTGCTCATGCCCCACGGCGATCTGGCCGGGATCGCGCCGAGACAGGCCGTTGTCGCCCTCGGTCGCCATTTTTCCATTCCTGTCGGCGACGACCTTTTCGGCCGCGTGGTCGACGGCTTCGGCGAAGCACTCGACGGCCAAGGCCCGATCCGCACGCGAGAATTGCGCGGCGTGCGCTCGGCCGCGCCCGATCCGATGTCGCGACCGACGATCGACGAGCCGCTGGCGACGGGCGTGCGCGCCATCGACGGCATGTGCTTGTTGGGCCGCGGACAACGCCTTGGCATTTTCGCCGGCTCCGGTGTCGGCAAGTCCTCGCTGCTGGCGCAAATCGCGCGTGGCACGGATGCGGATGCGATCGTCGTCGCGTTGGTCGGGGAACGCGGTCGCGAAGTCAAGGCCTTCGTCGACGAAGTGCTCGACACAAACACGCGCAAGAAATCAGTGGTGGTGGTCGCGACTTCCGACCGGCCGCCGATCGAACGATTCATGGCTCCTTTCGTCGCGGTCACGATCGCCGAAGCACAGCGCGACCGCGGCCGTAACGTGCTGCTCGTGATGGACTCGGTCACGCGTTTCGCGGCCGCGTCGCGCGAAATCGGTCTCGCAGCGGGCGAACCTCCGACCGTGCGCGGTTATCCGCCGAGTTTCTTCGCCACCGTACCGAAGCTCGTCGAGCGCATGGGCCGCACGAACAAGGGCTCGATCACCGGGATCCTGACCGTGCTGCTCGATCAGGACGATCCCAACGATCCGGTCTCGGACACACTGCGCGGGCTGCTCGACGGCCACGTGTATCTGACGCGCGAGCTCGCCAGCCGCGGTCACTACCCTGCGATCGACGTGCTCTCCAGTCTTTCGCGCTTGATGCACGGCATCTCGTCGGACCCGCATCGCGACGGCGCGCGCAAGTTGCGCGAGTTGCTCGCCGTGTACCGCGAAGGCCGCGACTTAGTCGAGATCGGCGCGTACAAGAGCGGCGCCAATCCGCGTCTCGACGAAGCCCTGGCCTTGATGCCGGCGATCGATGCTTTCCTGCGCCAGCGCGTCGATGAATTGACACCGCTCGCCGAGACCCAGGCTTTGCTTGGCATGATCGCCGCGCGCGTCGGGAGCAAATCATGAGTCGCTTCAAGTTCCGTCTCGAGCGCGTGCTCGGCGTGCGCCGCATCGAAGAAAGCATTGCGCGCGCGCAGTGGCTCGAAGCCGAGCGCAGCGCCCGCGAGTCGGAAGACCAGGCCCGCGAGCTGCAAACCGCCGTGGAGCGCGCCCGGACGCAGCTTTCGGCGCTGCAGTCCAGCCCGCGCCTCGATCCGGCCGATGTGCTGCTCCAGCAGACATTGATCGATCGTCTGCGCGAACAATGGGTGCAGAAGACCATTCATGCCAGCCGCGCACGACGCGAGGCGGAGCGCTTGCGCCAGGCCATGGCCGAACGGCGCGTGCGCGTGCGCGGACTCGAGACGCTCGAGACGCGCTCCAAGGAAAGCTGGCGTGCGGAGAACGAGGCGCTCTTGAACGCGGAGCTCGACGAGCGAGCCAAGCTGTTGCGCGCCAATTCGGGCAACGAGGATGAACACCGCGCTGGGCGCGGCACGTGGGAGAAGTCATGAACAAGATTGCTGTCATTTCGCTTTCGGTTGTGGGCGGTAGTGCGCTCTTCGCGGTGGCGTTCCTCGGTTTCGCCAAGATCAACGGCGTCGCGCTGCACACGTTGCCCGTCGTCGGCGGCATGTTCCCGCCCGAGCCGGAGAATCCCGAACACGGCGCGGAGTCCGCGCATGCGGAGGGAACCCCTGGCACGACGCCGCCGTCCGCGGAAGAACACGGAAAGGAGCCCGCGACGACGACGCCCAAGTCGGGCGGCGCTGAAGTCGCCAAGGCGACGCCGGTCTTCGACCCCGCGCATCCGAATGCGGATGCGAACGGCCTTGTCCAGCCCGATGCGTCGAAACCCGTCAAGCCCGCGGCGATCCCGCACGTGCGCGAAGCACACGCCGGCATCTTCGACATGCTCGACGCCGACAGCCTGTACACGCAGGACGAATTGCGCGCGCTGGCCAACAGCCTGCGAGCCCGCAATCGCGAAGTCGAACAACGTGCGCAGGAGCTCGATCGCCGCGAGGACCTGCTCACGGATCGGCTGACGGCTCTCGACGAGCGCCGCCGGACCTTGGATGAATTCGGCAAGCAGCTCGACGCTCGCGAACGCGAATTGAAAGCCGGTGAGGCAGAAGGAAAACGCGACGCGCAAACCGGCGCCAAGCCGGCCGACGGGAAACTGCCGGCCGGAGATCTGTCGAGCTTCTTCGACGAGGGCGAGACTGAAGTCCTGGTCAAGCGCCTGGCTGGATTCACGCCGGAGGAGACTGCCCAAATTCTCGTCAAGCTCTCCCCCGCGCGCGCCAAGGAACTGCTCGACGCCATGCCGAGCGCGCGCTGGCGCGAATGCGCCGAGGCCTACTCGCGGGCCGCGCAGCAGCCGCCGCCCTGACCGCGAACCGGCCAAGACGGTGCC
>JAYUOR010000495.1:0-8446 GCA_043760765.1 Planctomycetota bacterium
AGCGGCCTGCCTGGCCGCTGAGCACCATTTTCCGAGCGCGACGCGGCATCGCCGAAGCGCGCTCGGCCGCAGCAGGTCCTTTTTCAACGGGCTGCTAGCGCGAAGCGGGCACACTCATGCGGGGCAGCCTCGCTGGACCCGGCCGGGGGAACTGCCGCAGCTGGAAGATCGGCAGGAGCAGTCAGGGGGGCGGCTGCTACACTACGCGGCCTTCCGCTCCCTGACGGAATCTGGCGGAAGTGGTGCCATCGCGCCCTCCGTCGCGTCCCCGACCCATTCGGTCGGTCTTCAACCGCAAGCCGCAGCAACACTCCCGTGAGAGAAGTCGTCCTCGTCAGCGCCGCTCGCACTCCGATCGGCAAGTTCCAAGGAGCCTTGGCAGGCTTCAAGTCGACCCAACTCGGCAGCCTGGCGATTCGCGAAGCACTAGCCCGCGCGAAAGTCGCCCCCGCCGAGGTAGATGAAGTGATCATGGGCTGCGTTCTCGCGGCCGGCCTCGGGCAGAACCCGGCACGCCAGGCGGCGATCGGCGCCGATGTGCCGAACACCGTGGGCAGTTTCACGGTCAACAAAGTCTGCGGATCCGGCCTGAAGGCCGTGATGCTCGCCGCCCAGGCGATTCGCGCCGGGGACGCCGACGTGATCGTCGCCGGTGGCATGGAGAGCATGAGCAACTCGCCCTACCTGATGCCCGATGCCCGCAACGGCATGCGCCTCGGGCATAGCAAGGTGATCGACTCGATGGTCTGGGACGGGTTGTGGGACATCTACAACGATTTCCACATGGGCAACACCGCCGAATTGGTGGCGGCAAAGTACGAGATCACTCGCGCGGCGCAGGACGCTTTTGCCGCGAACTCGCACAAGAAGGCCTCCGAGGCGACCGCGGCCGGCCGCTTCGACGCCGAGAAATTCGCCGTGATGATTCCGCAGCGCAAAGGCGAGCCGCAGGCTTTCACTACCGACGAGAGCGTGCGCTCCGACACGACGGCCGAGGGCATCGCCAAGTTGCGTCCCGCGTTCAAGACCGATGGTTCGGTGACCGCCGCGAACGCGTCCTCGATCAACGACGGCGCCGCCGCGGTCGTGGTCATGAGCGCCGAGCGCGCCCAGAAATTGAAACTCGCGCCGCTCGCGCGCATCAGCGCCTACGCGACTTCGGGCTGCGCGCCCGAGTGGGTCATGATGGCGCCCGAGGGCTCGATCCGGGCGTGCGCGAAGAAGCTGGGCCGCAATCCGCAGGACTTCGATCTACACGAGATCAACGAAGCGTTTTCGGCCGCGGCACTCGCTCTGGTGCGCGTGCTCGACCTCGATGCGAACAAGGTCAATGTCAACGGAGGCGCGGTGGCGCTCGGCCACCCGATCGGCGCGTCAGGTTGTCGCGTGCTCGTGACCCTGCTGCACGCCATGCGTCAGCGCCAGGCCAAGACCGGCATGGCTTCGCTGTGCCTGGGCGGCGGCAATGCGGTTTCGCTCGCGCTGGAGGCGCTCTGACTTCGTGGCGGGGCTGATCCGAGAAGTCGCAGTGATCGGCGCGGGGACCATGGGCAACGGCATTGCCCAGACCTTCGCGTCCTGCGGAGCCAACGTGCGCCTGATCGACGTCGCTCCCGCCGCGCTCGACAAGGGCATGTCGGCGATTCGCACAAGCCTCGAGCGCTTCGTCAAGAAGGGCACGCTGACGCAGGCGGACGGTGAAGCAAGTCTGGCTCGCATTCAGGCCTTCGGCCGCGTCGAGGATGCCGCCGGCGCGCAGATTGTCGTCGAAGCGATCGTCGAGAAGGCCGACGTCAAGGCCAAGGTCTTCAAGACGCTCGACACGCTCTGTCCTGCGGGGACGATCCTGGCGACGAACACTTCGTCGATCTCGATCACACAGATCGCCGCCGCGACTTCGCGCGCGGATCGCGTGATCGGCATGCATTTCATGAATCCGGTCCCGCTGATGAAGCTGGTCGAAGTCATCCGCGGCCAGGAAACTTCCGACGCGACGACTGCGACCGTGGTCAGCTGTTCGGAAGCGCTCGGCAAGACGCCGGTCGAAGCCCAGGACTATCCGGGTTTCGTTTCCAATCGCGTGCTGATGCCGATGATCAATGAAGCCGTGTACTGCCTGATGGAGGGCGTCAGCTCGCGCGAAGGCATCGACACGGTGATGAAGCTCGGCATGAATCACCCGATGGGGCCGCTGGCCCTGGCGGACCTGATCGGACTGGATGTCTGCCTGGACATCCTGAACGTGCTGCACGACGGCCTGGGTGATCCGAAGTATCGCGCCTGTCCGCTGCTCAAACGCATGGTCGCGGCCGGCCGCCTGGGCAAGAAAAATGGCAAGGGCTTCTACGACTACGCCTGAACGGCGCCCCAACTCGGAACCTACGGCCCAAGCACTATGGATTTTGGTCTGACGGAAGAACTCGAGCTGATCTCCAAGCTCGCGCGCGACTTTGCCGAGCAGGAACTCTTCCCGCGCGCCGCGCGCCACGATCGTGAAGGCGCGCTCGATGCGGCAGTGTTCCAAGGCCTGACCGAACTGGGTTTCTGGGGCCTGACCGTGCCCGAGGAATTCGGCGGCTCGGGCCTGGGCAACCTGGCGCTGAGCTTGGTGCTCGAGGAGATCAATCGCGGCTGCGCTTCGACCGGCGTCACGCTGTCGGTGCACAACTCGCTGGTCTGCGCGCCGCTGATGAAGTTCGGCACGCAGACGCAGAAGCAGACTTGGCTTCCGAGACTTGCGACGGGCGAGATCCTCGGCGCGTACTGCCTGACCGAACCCAACTCCGGCTCGGACGCCGCCGCACTTGCCACGCGAGCGCTGAAGGACGGCGGCGAGTACGTGCTCGACGGCACGAAAATCTGGGTCACTAGTGGTTCGATCGCGGGCATGCTCATCGTCTACGCGCGCACGAATCCAACGGCGCCGAAAGCCAGCGGCATCACGGCCTTCCTCGTCGATCCGAAGACCAAGGGCGTCAGCGTGGGCAAGCACGAATTGAAGTGCGGCATTCGCGGCTCGCCGGCGGTCGAAATCGTGTTCAACGGCGCGCGCGTGCCGGCCTCGAACGTGCTCGGCCAACTCGATCGCGGATTCCAGATCGCACTCGACACGCTCGACGGCGGCCGCATCGGCATCGCCAGTCAGGCCATCGGGATCGGACGCGCCTGCCTCGAAGCCTCGATCAAGTACTCGAAGGAGCGCCAGCAATTCGGCAAGCCGATCGCCGGCTTTCAGGCCATCCAGTGGAAGCTCGCCGATATGGCCACGCGGCTCGACGCGGCGCGCTTGCTCGTGCAGCGTGCGGCTTGGCTGCGCGATCGCAAACTGCCCTGCGGAGCGCAGGCGGCCCAGGCCAAACTGGCGGCAAGCTTGGCCGCGAATTTCGCCGCGGACGAGTGCCTGCAGATCCACGGCGGCGCCGGTTACACCGACCACTTCCAGGTCGAGCGGCTGTTCCGCGACGCGCGCATCACCGAGATCTACGAGGGCGCGACGGATATCCAACGGCTCGTGATCGCGCGTTCACTGCTTGCCTAACCCAAGCGAACGCAGCGAGGCATATCGTCGTGAGCGCACCGACAGCAGCAAGCCTCTCCGAGCGTTTGCTCCAAGGCGATCGCGCCGCGCTCTCGCGCATGATTTCCTGGGCCGAGAACGGCGACCCGCGTTTCGGTCCGGCGCTCGACCTCGTCTACGCGAAGGTCGGACGCGCCGCGCGCTGCGGCTTCACCGGCCCGCCCGGCGTGGGCAAGAGCACGCTGGTCAACGAAGTGGCCAAGGCCTATCGCCAGCGCGGCAACACGGTAGGCGTGCTCGCGGTCGATCCCTCGAGCCCCTTCAGTGGCGGCGCATTGCTCGGCGACCGCATTCGCATGGAGGACCGCACGCTCGACCCCGGCGTTTTCATCCGTTCGATGGCCAGCCGCGAAAGCCGCGGGGGAATCGCCCAGGCCACGGTCGATGCCTGCGACGTGATGGACGCCTTCGGCCTCGAGCAGATCCTGATCGAGACCGTCGGAGTCGGCCAGGCCGAGTACGATGTCGTCTCGGCAGCGGACACGATCGTGGTCGTGCTCTGCCCAGGCGCTGGTGATGGAATCCAAGCCATGAAGGCGGGCTTGCTCGAAGTCGCGGACGTGTTGGTCGTCAACAAGTCCGATCTGCCAGGCGCGGATCGCCTGGCCGACGATCTGGAGGAGGCGGTGCATGTGCGTTTCGGCCGCGAAGCCGAATTCCCGGTGCCGGTCGTTTCGCTCAGTGCTGCCAGCGGCGCGGGCGTCGACCTGCTGCTCGCCGCCATCGACAGCCACAAGGCCTGGCTCGCCGCGCACGATCTGCCAAGCCTGCGCCTCTCCAAGCGCTCCGAGCGCGTGCGCCAGGTCGTCGACGCCGAGCTTTCCTCCGCGCTTTGGACGGTTCGCGGCTGGAATGCGCTTGTGCGTTCCAGGCTCCAGCAGGGACACTCGCCGTATCGAGTCGCCGCGGAGATCGCTTCGCGCGTGCAGGCCCAGGTTCCTTCACCGGAAGGGCAACGTTCATGACCGAACAAGCAGAGAGCGGAAAGAAGAGCGCGGTTGGGAGCATCGATGCGCGCGCGGAGTGGGAGTCGCTGTTCAAGGCGGCGAAACTGCGCGACGCGAACTTCACTTCGATTTCCGGCGCTGAATTGAAGCCGCTGTACGGGCCCGAGGATGCGCCGCTCGACGTCGAGGGCGATCTCGGCCTGCCCGGTGCGTTCCCGTTCACGCGCGGCGTGCATCCGACGATGTACCGCGGCCGGCTGTGGACGATGCGCCAGTTCGCGGGCTTCGGCTCGGCGCAACAGACCAACGAGCGTTTCAAGTTCTTGCTCGATCTCGGCCAGACCGGACTCTCGACCGCCTTCGATTTCCCGACGTTGATGGGTTACGACTCCGACCATCCCTTCGCCGAGGGCGAAGTCGGACAGGTCGGCGTGGCGATCTCGAGCCTCGAGGACATGCAGAGGATGATGGCCGGCATCCCGATGGCCGACGTCTCGACCTCGATGACGATCAACGGGCCGGCGCCGATCCTGCTCGCCTTCTACATCGCCTGCGGCGAGCGTCAGGGCGTCGACTCGAAGCTTTTGCGCGGCACGGTGCAGAACGACATCCTCAAGGAATACCAGGCGCAGCACGCCTGGCTGGTGCCGCCGAAACCGGCGCTGCGCATGATCACCGACGTGATGGGCTACTGCGCCAGGCGCGTGCCGCAGTGGAACACGATCTCGATCTCCGGTTACCACATCCGCGAAGCGGGCTCGACCGCCGGCCAGGAACTGGCGTTCACGCTCGCCAACGGCATGGAGTACGTGCGCCGCGGGCTTGGCGCCGGCCTCGACGTCGACGATTTCGCGCCGCGCCTTTCGTTCTTTTTTGACAGCCACATCGACTTCTTCGAGGAGATCGCCAAGTTCCGCGCCGCGCGCAGGATCTGGGCGCGCAAGCTGCGCAACGAATTCGGCGCCAAGGATCCGCGCTCGTGGATGGTGCGTTTCCATACGCAGACCGCGGGCGTGACGCTGACGGCGCAACAGCCCGAGAACAACATCGTGCGCACGGCTTTCGAAGCCCTGGCTGCCGTGCTCGGCGGGACGCAGTCGCTGCACACCAACTCGATGGACGAGACGTTTTCGCTGCCGACGGAAAAGGCTGTGCGCATCGCGCTGCGCACGCAGCAAATCATCGCCGAAGAGACCGAGGTCGCGCACGTGATCGATCCGCTGGCCGGAAGTTACTTCGTCGAGGCGGCCACGCGCCGTCTGGAAGCGGAGGCCGAAGCCTACTTCGTCGAGATCGAGCGCCGCGGCGGCGTGGTGCCGTGCATCGAGGCGGGCTGGATCCAGAAGGAGATTCATCGCTCCGCGCTGCAGTACCAGCGCGCGCTCGAGCGTGGAACCAAGCAGGTCGTCGGCATCAACTGCTATCAGGAAGACGAGACCAAGAACACGCCAATCGAGTTGCACCGCATCGACGCCGCGGTCGAGTTGGACCAGCGCTCGCGCCTCGCTCAGCTGCGGGCGCGCCGCGACAAGCCGCGCGCGGAACGCGAGCTCGGCCATATTCGCGCTGCTTGCCGCGGCGGCGACAATCTGCTCGAACGCTTCGTTTCCGCCGCGCACGCCGATTGCACCTTAGGCGAGATCGCCGAAGTCCTGCGTCAGGAATTCGGCACGTACAAGGAGCCCAAGATCCTGTGAATCCTTCCAGCCAAGAAGTCAAATCGAATGCCGAGCCGGGCCGGCGCCGCATTCGCGTCCTGATCGGCAAGCCCGGCCTCGACGGCCATGATCGCGGCGCCAAGATCGTGGCCAGTTCGCTGCGTGACCACGGCATGGAAGTGGTCTACACCGGCCTGCACCAGACGCCGGAGATGATCGCCGAAATCGCGGTGCAGGAGGACGTCGACGTCGTCGGGCTTTCGATCCTTTCCGGCGCGCACATGTCGCTGTTCCCGCGCGTGCGCAAGGAACTCGTGCGCCGCAACATGGGCCACGTCGTCTTGACCGGCGGCGGCATCATCCCCGCCGAGGACGTCGCGGCGCTCGAGCAGGACGGTTACGTCAAGTTGTTCGGTCCGGGCACGCGCACCGAAGATATCGCCACCTGGATCCAGGCCGAAATGACCCGGCGTTGGCAAGCAGAGGAATCGCTGAAATGACTACTGGTGATTCTCCCGACATCCTCAACATCGAAGAGGCCGCCGCCTTGCTCGGCGTCAGCATCAAGACCTTCAACAAGGTCCTGCACACTCAGAGTCTGCCCGCGCGCAAGATCGGGCGCGAATGGAAGTTCTCGCGCAGTGCGCTGATCGCCTGGGTCGGCAGCGGCAATTCTTCGGCCTTTTATCGCGACGCCCCAGGCGAAGACGCGCCCGAGTCCGATGGGGTGCGTCCCGCGTCCGCGGCTGCTCCGAGCTCCGGCAAGACGCGCCGCACCGCCGGCTGGCGCATCGAATTCGACTGACCAGCGCTCCCACAAGCACCGCAACTCGAATCGCCCACCGCTACGTTCACGAACACATGCTCACGCTGCCCGAGATCAAACACTCTTTCGACCTGACCGAGGATCAATTGTTGATCCGCGACATGGTCCGCGACTTCGCCCTTCGCGAGGTCGCGCCGCTAGCGCACGAGGTCGACGAACACCATCGCTTCGAGAAGAAGACCTGGGATCGCATCGTCGAACTAGGCTTGCCCGGGATTCCCTTCGACGAATCCGTCGGCGGCTCCAACGGCGGCACGCTGGCCTACATCATCGCCGTCGAGGAAATCGCCAAGGTCTGCGGTTCGACGGCGCTGACGCTGGCCGCGCACGTGTCGCTGGGCACCTATCCGATCTATGCCTGGGGCGGCGAGCGGCTGCGGCGCGACTATGTTCCGCGCCTGGTCAGTGGCGAATACATGGGCGCCTACGGATTGACCGAACCCAATGCCGGCTCGGATTCCGGCGGCACGGAAACCAGCGCGCGCGACGACGGCGATTCCTGGGTGCTCAACGGCCGCAAGTGTTTCTGCACCAACGCTAACTACGCCGGCTCGTTCATCGTGACCGCGGTCACCGATCGCAGCCGCGGATCGCGCGGAATTTCGGCCTTCGTCGTTCCGCGCGCGACGAAGGGATTTTCGGTCGAGCCGGGCGAGAACAAACTTGGCATGCGCGGCTCGGACTGGGGCAGCCCGGTGTTCGAGGATGCGCGCATTCCCAAGGACCACGTGCTCGGTCCGCCCGAGGACGGCTTCAAGACCTTCATGAAGACGCTCGACGGCGGGCGCATCTCGATCGGCGCGCTATCGCTCGGAATCGCTGAAGGCGCCTACGACTGTGCGCGCAAATATGCACTCGAACGCGAAGCCTTCGGCGGCAAGCTCAGTGACCTGCAGGCCGTGCAATTCAAGCTTTCGAACATGGCGCTCGACGTCGAAGCCGCGCGCCATCTCGTGTACCACTCCGCGCGACTGAAGGACGCGGGTCAGCCCTACACGAAAGAAGCCGCCATGGGCAAGTTGTTCGCTTCCGAGTGCGCCATGCGCGTCACCTACGACGCGATCCAGATCTACGGCGGCATGGGCTACAGCCGCGAATATCCGGTCGAACGCATGTGGCGCGACGCGAAATTGTGCGTGATCGGCGAGGGCACGAGCGAAATCCAACGCCTGATCATCGCGCGCCAGATTTTGCGCTGAGGTACGCGATGGAAGTGGCCATGTCCTCGCGCGCAGCCTTCGTGCCGCGCCGGATTCAGGTCGGCGATTGGCGCATCACGGCGCTGTCCGACGGATTCTTGCGCCTCGACGGAGGCGCGATGTGGGGCGTGGTCCCGGCGAAGTTCTGGCACAAGCTGACGCCGCCGGACGAGGACAACACGATTCGCCTCGCGATCCGGCCGTTCCTGGCCGAGCGCGGCGCGGACAAGGTCCTGATC
>JAYUOR010000496.1:0-3249 GCA_043760765.1 Planctomycetota bacterium
AGCGCGGCTATGTGATCGCGATGGCCTTCGTCGCGATCGCGATGATCGCGCTGTTCGCCGCGCGCAAGCGTTTCCCCGCGGGACTCGCGGCCTGGATGGCGTTCCTGATCCTGGTCTCGCCCGTGCTTGGATTGTTCCAGAGCGGCGCGCAGAAGGCGGCGGATCGCTACACCTATCTCGCCTGCATGCCCTTCGCTGCGCTGCTCGGCGCGGGAGTCGCGCTGCTGGTCGAGAAGCGCGCGCTGAACGGAGGGCGCGATCGAATTCTAGCGCCCGTCGGATTGACGCTGGCGGCCGTGTTCATCGCACTCGGGCTCGCCGCGAACGCGCAGACGCACATCTGGAAAGATTCTGAATCACTCTGGCGTCAGGTGATCGCGGTCGAGCCGCAGAGCTACATCGCGCACCACAATCTTGCGGTCACGATCGGCGAGAAGGGCCGCACCAATGAAGCGATCGAGCTCGAAGTTCGCTGCATCGAGTTGCGGCCGGGCAAGGGCAACGTCGACGCGCGCCAGTACCTGGGCACGCTCTATCAGCGCGACGGTCGCGCGGATCTTGCGATCGCGGCCTGGACCGACGCGTTTCGTGTCGATCCCGAGCACGTGAACGTGATCCATTCGCTCGAGCAGGCTTTTGCGCGCAGCGGCGAAAAGGCGAAGCTCTATGCGCTCTTCGACGAAGCGTTGGCCAAGGATCCCAAGCTCGTCGACGCGCGCATGGAGTACGCCCTGCGATTGTTCAAGGACGGGCGCTCCACGGATGCCGAGGCGCAGCTCAAGGCCTCGCTGGTCGCCCAGCCGCGCCATGTGCCTACGCTGGTCGCGCTCGGGCAGCTTTACGTCAGCATCGGTCGCGCGACGGAGGCTGAGCCATTGTTGCTGCTTGCCTCGCGCATCGACACGCACAACGCCGACGCGCTCACCGAGCTTGGAGCGGTGCGCGTGGCGCAGGGACAAAGGGAAGCTGCGTTGCTCTTGTGGACCCAGGCCTTGATGTACGCTCCCGAGCACCCGCGCGCCAAGGCGTTGATGCAACAGTACTCGGGGCAGTGATCCGGCGCTGCGCGCGCCTATGGATCAGTGCGCGCGGATCAGCGAGATCAGGTTGCGTTCAGTCTCCGTGGCCGCGAGGTCGTCGACTTCGATCGTGATCCAACTCTCGCCGCTCCAGAAGCCGAGCGTGTGCTTGAACAAATCGGCGGCATTCGCCGTCGTGGCGCGCCGGTCCTTTGCCGGCAAAGCGGCGAGCAATTCGCGCATGCGTGTCATGCGCTCGCTGTCGACGTCGATGAAGCCCGCGGGTTGATCGCGAGCCATGACAGCGCGCAGAAGCCCTTGTTCGTGGACCTCGATCCACTGGTCGATGCCCGCGAAGCCGCCACGCGTGCGCAGACTGGCGAGCATGCTCCCCGCCAACACATCGATCGGCGGCGGCGGGCCGCCGGGGCTCCAGCCACTGATCTCGAGTGCGTAGTGGCCGATCGGAAGGTCGCTCAGTTTCGCGCTGGTGCGAAACACGGTGAGCACTTGCGCCTGGACTCCATCGGGCGCTTGCGAGCGTGGCGTCAGGATCAACTTTCCGTCGCCAAGCTCGAGTTCGAAGCCGAGGAAAGTCCAACCCGGCGTCGCGTGGTTGCCGAGGAGCTTGATTTCGAGCTCGCGCCCCGCGCGCGCAACGCGTGGATACTCGACGGAGACGACGTAGGGCACCGCACTTCGCCCTGGCAATGTGCCCTCGATGGAAGGTTCGACTCGCGGCATGTTGGATTCGTCCGTGGAATCGATCAGGCGCCGGCGTTCAAGATCGAGCTTGCGCACGAACCCGTCGCGGCAGGGAATGTCGAGTTCGAGGCAAGGTCCGAAGGCGCCGTCGGTCCAGGCGATGCTCGGCTGTAGTTTGTCGTCGAGCCAGCTTCGATTCTGATTCGTGCCGCCCAAATTTCCGCGCGGTATCGAAAGCTCGGCGCCGCTCCACTTGATGGCTTCGCGTCCTGGCGCGTGGATCATGAGCACGGTGTGCGACTCGCTGAAGTGCTCTTCGAGCTCGACGAACGCGCGGCCAGAGTTCGCGAGCACGTAACGAGCCGGGCTCGAGTCGTAGGGATAAGGCGTGCTCCAAAGCTCGCGATGATTCTCGATTTCGTCGAATGGCAGCACGCTGAGCGTGAAACGCGCCATGTTGGCCGCGACACGTTCTTGCCCGGCCGCGCGATCGATGCGCGCAACAGAGGCCTTGTCGGCGGAAAAGATCTCGATCGGCGCGAAGTCCCGCGCGGGCGCGGCTTGGGCCTGAATCAACGTGAACGCAAGCCAGATCATCGTGTTCGAATCTCCACAGTCAGTCTAGTCGTGTAGTCTCCTCTGGTCCCATGCGTCTCGCAGATCTTCTCGCCCAGCTCGAAGCGGATGGACTCTTGATGCTCTCCGATGCGAAACGGCCGTGCGTCGTGTCGCTGGTGATCGGCGGACCCGCGAAGGGTTCGTGGTGGAGCCATCCCAAGGGCCGCGAGATCTACGCCCTGCTCGAGCAGCTGAGCGCACACAAGGACGTGCTCGCCGTCAAACTCATCGACGACAAAGTGACGTTCGTTCATCGCCGCCTATGGCCGGCCGTGTTGTCGATCGCCCGCGCGCGCGACGACGTGCAGATGAAGGGGCTCTCCCCCGCCGCGCGCCGCCTGCTCGCGCGCGTCGATGAGGCAGGCGAAGTCCAAGCCAAAGGACCGATCGTCAAGGAACTCGAGTGCCGCCTGCTCGTTCACACCGCGCAGGTGCACACGAAGAGCGGTGCCCATGCACTTGTCCTGACGAGTTGGGCGCTCTGGGCCAAAGCCCACGCCCCCGTGGGCCGCTCCATCCCCTTGACGCGCGCCAGACAGCTGCTGCTGCCGCAGCGCTGAAAGCTCTTTGCGAATCGAACAGGTGCGTCAGACTGAGTGCGGGAACACCGCGTCGAGAAACAGGCGAACGCCGACGACAGCGGGATTCGGCGTCGTTGAGTAGCGCGACATCGGGGAGCACGGACGGATGTTGCTATTCAACAAAAACTTCCTCGCCGACACATGCGGGAATTGGATTCTGATCGCGAAAGCGTTCGCGCCGAAGTCCGACGCGTCGTGGCCGAAGCACGCGATCAACCAGTCACTGACAGATCACGAAGCTGAGCGCGTTGGTCAGGCCGATGTTGTTGGGCAGCGCGTATCCGTTGTCGCGGCTGAAGTACTGTGCGAAGACCCGAGTTCCCGGC
>JAYUOR010000497.1:0-8442 GCA_043760765.1 Planctomycetota bacterium
CAGGCTACAAGCCAGGCATGCCGCGACGGGGGGCGGCCTTCTCATCCCATCTCCGTACTCGTCACTCCAGTTCGCGCTGCAGCCACATGCGCGCAACGCGCCAGCCGCGCACGATCGTGGGCTCGGAGACGCCGAGCACGCCGGCGGTTTCTTCGACCGAGAGCCCACCGAAGAAACGCAGCTCGACGATGCGGCCAAGTTGTTCGTCCATCTCGGACAGGCGCGTCAGCGCTTCGTCGAGGCCGAGCATGTCGGGCGCAGTCGAGGCAAAGGCGTCGGCGAGCACGTCGATCGACAGGCGCTTGGCGTCGCCGCCGCGTTTTTGCGCTCCGCCGCGACGCGCGTGATCGACGAGCACGCTGCGCATGGCCTTGGCCGCGATGCCGAGGAAGTGCGCGCGGCTCTCGAAGCTGCGCTCGTGGCTGCCGAGCACGCGGATATAGGCTTCGTTGACCAGCGCGGTCGGCTGGAGCGTGTGCTGCTCGCGTCCGACCAGCGCGCGCTCGGCGAGCTGGTGCAATTGCCCGTAGATGATCGGCAACAGCTGCTCCTGTGCCGAGCGATCGCCATTTGCGAGTCGCTGCAGCAGCAGAGTCGCCTGCTCAGGATCGAGGGGAGTGGGATCCATTTTGTGGGACCGCGGGGAACTCCATGCTGGACCGAAGAAGCCGACGGCGCAAGCCAGACGTGTGGAGTCGGGTATCCACTCACCCTATCTTTTTGACCCAATCCGCCCGCGGGCGGTTAGAGATCATCGAAAGGTAGGGTGGAGAAGTACCTGGCTCGGTACATAATCCGGCGTGCAACAAGACGACCGACCTGTCCATCTCTTCTCCGCCGCGTCGATCGGGGCTCGCGCGGGAGTCCTGTTCGCGGCGTTCGAAGCGATCGCGGCGGCGTGGCTATCGTTCGCAACCTCCGATGGTCTCGATTACATGCAGCAGAGCGCGACTGCGTTCGCGGTATCGGCGGCGGTTTGCGCTGCCAGCGGGGCGCTCGCCGGCGCGCTGCTCGCCAAGCCCGCCAGGAGCATCGCGAGGCGGATCGAGCGGCCGGCGTCAGAAGTCGTCGCGCGCCTGGCGACGCTCGCGCTGGTGGCGGCGATCGCTGCGCACGAATGGGCTTACCTGCCCAATCAGGCGATCGAAATTCGCCAGTCGTTCGCGCTCTCGCTCTTGCTGGCGCTCGTGATCGTCGCGTCTATCAGCGAGCGGCGTGCCGCGCAATGGCTAGCGGGATTGGCGACGCCGTGGATGGCTGCACCGATGCTCGGCATCGTGCCGTGGCTCGCGGGTCACGTGTTCGAGGACTCGAGTTGGAGCATGAAGCAAGTGGTCGCGACGTGCATCGTGGTCGCGTGCGCCGCGCTGGCAACGTGGGGGCGCGCGAAACTCGCGTCGCCGCGCGCGCTTTCGCTGCCCGTGGTCGGCCCGCTGCTTCTTTTCGCGCTCGCGGGCGGCCTGCCGAAACAGGCCACTTTCGACGCGCCCGCGCTGCCGAAAGTCGCAGGCAAGGGCCCGAACGTGATCCTGATCACGCTCGACACAGTGCGCGCCGATCACCTTTCGCTTTACGGCTATTCGCGCGAAACGACTCCGTTCCTGAAGGAGTTCGCCAAGGAAGCGGCCGTGTTCGAGAATTCGTTCTCGACCGGCGACTTCACGCTTTCGAGCCACGCGAGCATGTTCACGGGCACGTACGCGATCCAACACGGCGCGCGGCCCGACCCCGATCGTTACGCGACGATGCCGCTTGCGTACGATGCTCTCACGCTGACTGAAATTCTCGCCAAGGCCGGATGGCGCACGCAAGCAGTCGCAGCCAATTGCGTCTTGCTCGATCCGCGCTTCGGCATGGCCCAAGGTTTCGAGCATTTCGACTCGCGTTATCGGCCGCTGGTCTTTCCGAAGGTCCCGCAGTGGTCGTTCCGCTCGCGCCTGCACGATTTCCTGCACGAGCGTCTGCCGCCCCACGAATTTGATCTGGTCTTTCGCGGAGCGAGCGAGATTAACCGCCAGGTCCTTGCGGCGCTCGACCATCGTGACCGCGATCGCCCGTTCTTCATGTTCGTCAATTACATGGACGCGCACGCGCCTTATCGGCCACCGGCGCCCTTCGACACGCTTTACGACGCGGGCGCCAAACCGATGAACATGACGCTTCACCGCGAGCGGCGCGCGGAACTCTACGGCGGCAAACTGCGGCTTGATCCGGCCGAGCGCGACGGTTACATGGCGCTCTACGACGGCGGCATCACCTACGTCGATTCGCAGTTGCGCCTCTTCTTCGAGCATCTAAAGCAGCTCGGGCTCTACGACGACGCGCTGATTATCATTACTTCCGATCACGGCGAAGCGTTCGGCGAACACGGCAGCATGGAACACGGCATGTCCGCGTACCAGGAACAGGTCCGCGTGCCGCTTCTGATCAAACGGCCACGCAGCCACGACGGACAGCGGGTCAGCACGCTCGCTAGTGGCATCGACATCCTGCCGACGGTGCTTGCCGAAGTCGGCCTCGAGCCGATGAAGGATCTGCCCGGCCGCGCGCTGTTCGGTGCCGACAATTCGGCTGATCGCGTCGTCTTCAGCGAGCACTATCCGACCCTGTGGCACGTTACGAACAATCCAAAACGCTCGGTCCACCTGACAGCGGCCGTCTGGAGGAACTTCGTGCAAATTCGCGGCGACGATGGCCGCACGGAGCGTTTTGACCTCGGCGCCGATCCGCGCGAAGAGCATCCGCTCGAGAGCTTTCCGCCCGAGGTGCCCGACCTCGGCTTGCAACTCGAGAGTTGGACCGCCCCGCAGCGCCTGAACACTCCGCGCGACCGCAAGCGCACGATCGACGCGCTCAACATGCTCGGCTACGGGAAATAGTGCGCTTGTGCGTTGCGCACCGTTCCAGCCGGCCCGAAGCAGCCCGAGCGCGTTCGTGATACTGTTACTTCGCGGCCCTCTGCGTGAGGGTGCATTTCCAGCGGGTCTGCGTCATGCTCAGTCTTGAACGTCTGTTGGGCCTCTACTTGGCTATCGCCGTAGTGACCTTGCTGGTGGCATCTTCACAGCTCTATTCGCGAGGGCGGAAGTTCGCCTGTATCGCCATCGCTTTCGTACCCGCGGCTTTCTTCGGACTTTGGCGTGTGGCGAATCTGCTGCCGGAGTTCGATCGTGATCACCTGGCGCTCGGATTCTTGCCCTGCTTTCCGGCAGTGTTGCTCGTTCCGCTCGCTTGGCTGTGTTCGATCGCTCCGTCATTGCCGGAACCAGGGCTGGCGGACAGTCTCCTCGCGCTGGCCCCGGGCCTGTTGGCGCTTGCGGCGAACGCGCGCGCCTTCCTCGGAGTTCTCTGCGGCGCGGGTCTGGTGTGGTTCTTTTGCGGACTCTTCGCATTCCAGGGTGCGAATCACCTTGCCGCGCGCGGCGACGGCACTCTGGAGTACGGCCGCTTCGCGCTCTGGCTGTCTTCCGCCATCGGACTGTGGCCGCTCCTGCTCCTGACGGCGATGTACGCTTTGGCGATAGTTGCCCGGCCCACAAATTCGG
Organism: Planctomycetota bacterium; assembly: GCA_043760765.1. Classification (GTDB taxonomy): domain Bacteria; phylum Planctomycetota; class UBA1135; order UBA1135; genus JADJQU01. The sequence continues at coordinate 3,546 of JAYUOR010000497.1, forward strand.
GTAGACCCTGCGCATGACAGACTGGATCCAAAGCATCGGCCATGCGCTCGAGCAGTTCATCGGCTGGGTGTTCTCTGCCAGCTGGCTGCCGCCGACGGACTTTCAGTTCTACCGCTGGCTTGTCGTGCCGGGCTACGGCTACGGCGGTCTGCTGATCGCCTTCGCCGCGTTCGAGTTCTGCTTTCCGGCGCAGCGCCGACCTTGGAATCGCGCGTCGTTGCTCAGCGGCATGTACCTGCTGTTCGCAGGAAAAATAGCTTTCTATTCCTTGCTGATCACGCCGCTGGTTCAGAAAGCCTGGATCTCGCTTCGTCTTCCGTCGTTGCACCTGGATCAGAGTCTGCCGCTCGCGCTCTTCATGCCGATCTCGATCCTGGTGTTGACCTTCACGGCGTACTGGGCGCATCGCTTGATGCATCGCATCCCCGCGCTGTGGCAGTTCCATAGGGTTCATCACGCGACGAAGAACTTGAACGTCACTTCCGTCTATCAGATGCACTTTCTCGAGTACCTGGTGCACACTCCGTTGCATCTCGTGACCGTGCTGCTGCTGGGCACGGATCTGGTCGCGCCCTTCGGTCTGATCTTCATGGCCGTCAATTTCCTCGGGCATGCAAACGTACGGCTCGACCTTGGACGGCTCGCTTATGTGCTGTGCACGCCGCAGGCGCACCGAATTCATCACTCGATCGACCCCAAGCACTACGACACGAACTTCAGCAACACGTTCATGCTCTGGGATCACGTATTCGGCACTTTTCACTACGACCCGCTGCGGCTTCCCACAGAGTTCGGAGTTTCGGACGAACTGCCGGCCAACATCCTGAAGCAGCAGGCCATGCCGCTCATCGCAGTCGCGAAGTCGTTCAACCTCGGTTTTTTCAGGACGCACGGCCGCGGGCGTGAAAACCCCTGAGGGTCAGCTCGTCCACGCGGGCGGGATTGCATTTTGACCCGTCGGCGTAGACCATCGGCGATCCAGTGGGCGACCGAGTCCAAGACGAAAGAGCCAATCAGCGCACCCGCTTCCTGATGCCCGCACGACGAACTCTTCTCAGGCTCGGGACGCTGCTGTCAGGCTGCCTGCCGGCGCTGATCGATCCCGGCGCGGTGCAGCGCGCCGCGGGTCTCGAAGAGCTGGCTCGAAGCGAACATCCCTACTTCGTCGCGGCCCACTTCGGGCTGCTCTATCTGTGGGCTCCGCTGGTGGCGCTCAGCGGTTGTCTGCTTTTCCTCACCCCCGGACTGTTGCTGGCGTGGGCATTCGGCGCCGCCGCGGACATCGGCCGCTGGATCCTCTATGGATTGGGCCTGAGTCTGGTCGTGGTCAGCAGCGCGGCGGCCATGGTGCAGACGGCTCTTGGACATGCGCTGGTCGGCACGCCGTTCGCCATGGTCGTGCTCGTCTGCGCCTTGCTTTCCGCCGGCGTGTTGATTGCTCGCGAGGCGCGTGGCGCGAGGCAGCCATGTTCCCTCGATCAGCGCGCCACACGGCCGATCTTGATAACTGCGATCGCCGTGCCTTGGCTGCTCGTCGCCTGCCTCGCGCCGAAGTTTTATTGGGAGGGTTTCAACGGCGACGGAGTGCACGCCTTCGAAGCTACGCGTCTGTTGCTCTCGCGCGCGCTGCCTTTCTGGGATCGCGATGCGGGTCCGATTTCGTTTTATCCCGGCGTGACGAGCATGCTCTTCACGTTTCCCGGCGCGTGGTTCCTGCGTCTGTACGGACTCGGCGAAGCAGCGGCACGTTTGCCGGTGCTGCTCTACTTGATCGCGGTTTTCGCCGGAATCGTCGCGATCGCGGAGAACCGGCGCGGCCCCTTGCCCGCGATCGACGCCGTGCTGATCTGGGTTGCACTCGCGATCTACCTCGTGGTTATGGCCTTCAGCGCAAGCTACGACGCCTATTCCGCGGACATCGCGTTGCCGGCGACGCAGGACACGTTGTTGGTCGCCTGCCTGCTCGGATTCGTGCTGGCCTGGGCGCACAGCGAGCGATTCTGGTCGCTGCTCTTCCTGCTGTTGACTTATGTCTCGCTGCCCAGCGGCTTCCTGTTGATATTGATGTTCGTGGCGGCGGCGTGGCTCGTGGAAAAGCCGCGTCCCTGGTCGCGCGCGGTCTGGAGCGCCGCGGGCGTTGTGGGATGCATCGTTCTGGCGGCAGTTCTCGCGCGCGTCCTCGACGCATTCCATCTGCCGCTGCCCGGAGGCGAGTACGGCAAGGAAAGCCTGCTCGAACGCTTCACGTTCCTGCAGTTCACGGACACGCAACGATTCCTCTTCGTTCTGATTCCGTGCGGCGCCGTGCCTGCGATCGCATTGTTCCATTGGCGCTCGATCGATCCGTTGGCGCGCGCAATCGCGCTCACGCTCTTGGGCTACTTCGCGCTGTTCTTCGTGCAGGCGTACATTTCGCTGCACCATTTCGTGCCGGCGATGCTCCTGCCGCTGGCTGTCTTCTGGCGCAGCCGTCTGGTGAGCGAGCCGAAAACCCGGCCGTGGATGCTCTGCGGCGTGGCGATCGGTGCGCTCGCCTGTCTGTTTGCGGCACTGCCCAAGAACGCGACGGTAGCCATGCATGGCAAGGACATCGGCCGCACGATCGAGATGCGCGTTGCGGGTTACGCGCAGTCCGCGCCGGCGGCGTTTGCGTGCGTGAGCTTGCTGGGCGAACTTTTTTCCACTGGCATCGACGCGGCCGTGCCGGAGCAGAAGTTCGGCGGCTCGCCCAACATCTGGAACTATTACGCGCAGCACGCGGCCCAAACGGCGCGCGAAGTCAACTACGTCGTGCAACGTGCCGATGAAGCTGCGCCGGCGGACATGCAGAAGCTCAGCGAAAAAGACGGCTTTGCGCTGTTCGTGCGCGATACGAAAATCCTGGAGCGTCAACGCGGCGTGCGACCTCCCGCCCCGCCGGGCAGCGCGCTACTCGCCGAAGACCGCGGACTGTTGTTTTTCGGACAGAGGCCGCGTCAAAAGAAGCTCTACATCCTCAACGTGCGCTCGGCCCTGCGCAGGCTTGGTTTGTAGCGATGACTCTGCAGCGGCGACGTCTTCTGCTGGTTTCCCTGGTGCTCGGCCTGGTCGGGCTGGGCGTCGCCATGGCCTGGGTGCGCTGGACGGGAGGCAGCGAAGCGTTCGGAGTTTTTCGCCGAGTCGGATGGCTGCACGCGGGCCTCTTGCTCGCGATCACGGTTTGCTTCGTAGTGACGCGTTTCATTCGCTGGCAATTCCTGCTGCGCCGGGCGGCACTTCCGATTCCCACGCGCGACAGTCTGCGGACCTATCTGGCTTCGCTCGCGGGGACCGCGACACCGGGCTACATCGGTGAAGTGATCCGCTGCGCGTTCCTGCGGCGGCACTTCGGAGCGCCGCTACGGCTGACCCTGCTTTGCCTGCTGATCGAGCGCTTGCTGGACGTCGGCGTGCTGGCCCTGATCGGCAGCGCCTGCGCCAACGCCTGGCTGCCGCGTGGCCTGATGATCGCGGCTGTGGTCGCTGCCTATCTGCTGATCCGACTTTCGGTGCGCGCCGCGGCCTGGATGGAAATTCCGCGCGAGTCGCTGAGTGCGCTGACAAAGCCCGGAACGCTGTTGATGGCTGCCGCGGGTTCGGCTGTGGTGTGGTTGCCGGTGACGCTTGGGCTGCAGTTCGCGGCGGCGGGGCTCGATCTTCATCTTCCGACGCTCGAGTCGATGCGCGTGTACACGAGTTCAACGTTGTTCGGCGCGCTGACGCTCATGCCGGCCGGATTTGGCGCGACGGGCAGCGCTGAAATCGTGCAACTGGAAAAGTTCGGCTTCGCGCTGCCTTCGGCCGTCGCGGTCGTGACGCTGTTCCGGGCCTTGACGACCGGCGCCTGTCTCTCGCTCGGCGCGATCTTCCTGCTGATCGAATTGCGCCACGGCAAGGGCTCGCCTGAGAGCGCTGCGAACGAGCATTTCAATGCGCTCGCCGGCGAATACAACGCGCAGTTCAAGCCGCACGTCTGGAACTACTTGCTCGAGAGACGAGTCGGTTTCATCTCGGGCGCGCTGCCCAAGCCCGCCTCCGCCGGCCTCGGCCTGGATCTTGGCTGCGGTCTCGGCCTGCAGGGTCAGGCCATGGGCAAACTCGGCTATCGGATCGTCGGCATTGATCCGTCATTGGAACTCTTGCGTCACGGACGGCGCGAGGGTTTGACGACCGCGGTCGGCGACGCGTTGGCGCTGCCTTTCGCCGACGGAAGTCTGCGCTTCGTTTACGCCGTCGGGGTGCTCCACCATCTTGGCGACAAGAGCGCGCAAGAGGCCGCCTGCCGTGAAATTGCGCGCGTGCTCGCTCCTGGTGGAGTCTTGGTGGTGCAGGAGACGAACACGCGAAATCCCCTGTTCCGATTCTACATGGGCTACGTCTTTCCGATCCTCTCGCGGATCGACGAAGGCACGGAGCATTGGATCGAACCGGATCGCTGGACGAGCGTCGATTCGCTCGAACTCGTGAACGTGCACTACTTCACCTTCCTGCCCGATTTCATTCCACAGGCCTGGATGCCGCCGTTTTTGGCGCTGCAGGATCGCCTGGAAAAGGGCTGCTGGAAGCCGTATTCGGTGCACTATCAGGCTGTCCTGAAGAAACGCAAGTTCGGGAGTTGTTTTGGGTAGGCTAACGACCAACCCAAAACTCCAAGGAGATTCCCGATGCTTGCTTTGCGTTCTATCTCGTTGCTCACAGCCTTTGCCGTTCTCTCACCGCTCGCCGGTCACGATGGCATCAAGTTGCATTGGCAGCTCAAGACCGGCGATGTACTGCGCTATCGCATTACGATGGAATCGACGACGGAGATGTCGATGATGCCGGACCGCGAAATGGGCACTTCGATGGCCATGGTCATGCGCGAGAGCGTCAAGGAGGT
>JAYUOR010000498.1:0-3244 GCA_043760765.1 Planctomycetota bacterium
ACGGAGCTTGCGTTTCCTTTGACGCGCCCGTTCGGCGCGGATCCAAATGTCAGCGTGCGGCTTGCGCTGATCGAGACCTTGGAAGTCTTCGCATGCAAGACCGCTGCTGCGGCACTTGTCTCGGCGCTCGAAACCGAGCCGCTCGAGCGTGCGCGCGGCGAGATCGTCGCGGCGTTGCAGCGGCTTTCCGGTCTCAAACACCGCGGCGATCCCAGACCCTGGCGCGCTTGGCTGCGCGACCTGCCGGCGGATTGGCGCCCGACCCTGATGCCCGCGCGCCCTGCGTCCGATCAGGCCGTCGGGCAAGTCGGCGGAGCGGCGCGGGAGGGCCAGACCTCGGCGCGCGCCACGTTCGTGGGGCTGCCGCTGGTCTCGCAACGCATCTGCTTCGCGATCGATTTTTCGGGGTCGATGTGGACGCCGATGCCGGACGGGCGATTGCCCAAGGAACTGGTGGACGCGCGGCTGCGGGCGACGCTCGAGAGCCTGCCGTCGCGCACGGAATTCAACGTCGTGCCGTTCACCAACGAAGTTTTGCCCTGGCGTCCCAAACTCGTGCCGGCGAATCCCGCCAACGTGCGGACGGCGATTGCCGACTTCGAGAAATGCCAGGCCCATGGCCGCGGCAATTTCTTCGACGCGGCGATCTTCGCATTGGATGATCCGGAGGTCGACACGCTGGTTACTCTTACCGACGGCGTTCCCACGGGCGGATTTCACTCGGACCTCGAGCTCGTGGTTGCACTCTTGATCGAACGGAATCGCTTCCGGCGCGTCGCCTTCGACACGGTGCTCGTCGATGCGCCCGCGGCGTCCGAGCGTCGTTTCAGGCAACTCTCGGAGGCCTCGGGCGGGCGCATCGTCGCCACGGAGAAGGCCGAATGAGCCCGCGTCGCAGCTCCGCGTTATCTTCTTCCCATGCAGTACAGCTACACGGTCTTCGGAGCCGGCAGACAGGGAGTTGCCATCGCCTACGATCTCGCCCTGCGCGGCGAGGCCTTCAAGGTCGTGCTGGCCGAGAAGGACGTCAACGTCGTCCGGCGAGCGGCCGAGAGGTTGCGCATGCTCCTGCCGGATTCCAAGTGTGTCTTCGAACCCCGGACCTGCGACGTGGAGCATGCGTCAAGCGTCCGCGCCGCGCTGAACGGGACGACGGTGACGATTTCGGCGGCGCCGTACCGATTCAATGCCCTGCTTGCCGGGACGGCCATCGACAGCGGGAGTTCGTTCTGTGATCTGGGCGGCAACACGGACGTCGTGCGCCAAGAACTCGCGCTGGACGGACGCGCACGCGCGCGCGGTGTGAGCCTGGTGCCCGATTGCGGACTTGCACCCGGTCTCTCCAACCATCTCGCCGCCCACGGCCTCGCGACCCTGGACAGTCCGCGCAGCGTGCGCATCTTTTGCGGAGGAATCCCCGACCGGCCGGTCGGACCGCTCGGATACAAGCTGGTTTTCAGCTTCGAGGGCCTGATCAACGAGTACTCCGGCTTTGGCGAATACTTGCGCGACGGACAACGCTCCGATGTCCCCGCGCTGACTGAGCTCGAGAACGTCGAATTCGCCTCACCGATCGGCCGGCTCGAAGCCGCGGTGACCTCGGGCGGCACGAGCACCTGCGCGACGAGCTGGCGCGGCCGCTTGGAGCGTCTTGAATACAAGACCCTGCGCTGGCCTGGCCATTGGGGCGTCTTGCGCGCGCTGTTCGATTTGGGCGCGTTTGAACGTGAACTCGTGCTGCAGAGCGGCGAGCGCATCGCTCCGCGCGAACTCATGCGCGCGCTGTTCGAAGAGCGGCTGGCATTCAAGGATGTGGACGACATCGTCGTGCTGCGTGTCGTCGTGGAAGGCTTGCACGCCGGGCGCCCGCGGACCTTGACCTACAATTTGCTCGACCGTCGCGATCCGCGCACGGGCTTCTCCGCCATGGAACGTTGCACCGGCTTTCCCGCCGCCCTGGTCGCCCACCTGCAGGCGCGCAAGCTGGTTGCACCGGGCGCCGTGCCGCTCGAAGTCAGCGTTCCAGCGCAGCGCTTCCTCGACGAGTTGCACGCCCACGATGTGCGGGTCGAGTTCCACGATTCAGCCGTGTGAAGCGCGGCGCCCCCAGCAATTCCTCCAACAGGATTCGCCAGGCCCGCTGCTCCAGCGCCGGCTCGAAGCTCGGCGCGAGTTTGCGGCTCGCCGCGGCGAGCTGCGAGCGAAAATCCCCCTCGAGTTCGAGGCGCAGCATCAGCGCCGCGAGTTCCGCCGTGCTTCCGAGCGTGAACAGTCCCGGATGCCGCGGCGAGAGGATCGATTCGCTGGCGGCGATGCGCGAGGCAAGGATCGGCACACCCAGAGCCAGCGCCTCGCTGAACACTCCCGGCCCGCCTTCGATGCGCGAGGAGAGGATCAGCGCCTGGGATTTGGCCAGCATTCCGAGAGCCGCGCGCCTTTGCAGCGCTCCGGTCCATCGATAACGCGGGTTCGCGGCACTTTCCTTGCGCGCGCGTTTTTCCATCGCAGCACTGAGCGCCTTGCCCGCGTGCTGCACGCGAATCCGTGAACTCGAGGGCAGTCTGCGTGCCGCGAGCGCGGCCCGGAACGGATCCTTCTCGGGCCGCAGGTGGCCGAGCACCAGGAAATCGAAATGCGCTCCGGAGACCCGCCGCTCCAATCGCGGCCCGTCGTAGGACTGCAGGATCGCGCGCGCCTTCGCCGCGAAGCGCTTGGGCAGCACGCGCACGCTGTCGGATTGCAGGCCGACGATGCGATCGGCGATTTCCAGTGCCTGAGTCATGCGCCGGCTCGTTCCCAGATGCCGGTACACATCGGTGCCCGTCACCACGACCACGATCGGCATGGCCGGCCGCGCCGCGCGCGCGCGCAGCACCGAGCGAGCGCTGCGCTGCGCGTTGAGCGCGATCAGGACATCGGCGCGCTCGCCGCGCCATTCGCCCTGCACGCGCACGCTGCAGCCCAAGCCGCGCAGGAGCCGCGCATAACGAAGCGCGCTCACGCGATTGCCCGCGAGCGAACCGCGCGCGGCCGGCGTGACGATCGCAATCGAAGCTCGCTCTTGCCGCGTGGGCTGCGCCACGGCATTCGCAATCGAGGGCGACATCAGCGCTGCGTCGGCCGGCCGTCGATGTCGAGCCGCTGCGCAGCACCGAGGCCGAGTTCTTCCAGGGAATCGCCGATGACGCCGGCGTCGCCGACGGCGAGCACGATCCAGGCCCCTGGATCGAGAAATTCACGCGCC
>JAYUOR010000499.1:0-3240 GCA_043760765.1 Planctomycetota bacterium
AGCGCGACAGAAAATGGCGCGGAAGCGGCCTTCCTGGCCGCTGAGCACCATTTTCCGAGCGCGACGCGGCATCGCCGAAGCGCGCTCGGCCGCAGCAGGGACTTTTTCAACGGGCTGCTAGAGGCGAATCAAGCACACTCACGCTGCGAATCCGGAGCCAGTCTCCTGACAACACGCGCCCCCCGTGCCGGCCAGACCGGGCTGGAGCGGGGGGCGCTTCCTTTCCACATCCTCGACGTCTTCCCGGCGTCTGATCCCGGCGCGAGGTTGGAGTGGCTGCACGCGAATTGATTCAATGGGCAGCGTGCATCCGGCGTTCTTGTGGATCTTGAGAGCGTCGCTAGTCGCGTTGCCTGCCCTTGGAATTCTCGCTGCGGCGGCCTGTGCCCCACAGCCCGTCGTGATCCTGCCGCTGCGCCTCGTAGATCTGCGTCCGCGCGAACGCAGCGGCGTGTACCTGAACGAACCTCTGGTGCTGCATTTTTCGGCGGAATTGGACCGCGCTTCGGTCAACGCCGAAAGCGTACGTGTCGTTTCCCGCGCAGGTGAGGCCGCCCGAGGCGCACGCTTCGTCGTCGGCCGCGAACTGACTTTCGTGCCCGATCCCGTTTGCGCTCCGGATCTGCGCGACGGGGGCTACCTGCCGAACACGAGCTACGTCGTCGAACTGGCGGGCTTTCCGCGTTCCGACACACTGCGCAGCGCGGATGGCGCATGTCTTGCGAACACACTGCGCATCGAGTTCCACACGGTTGCGATCGAGAATCCGCGCAGCGGTCCGGTCTTCATCGACGATTCGCCGGAACAGGCTCGCCCGCTGCTCGTTCCACGCAAGAACCTGAGCGCCGCCAACAAGACGCGCATGCAACCCCATACGGGTCTGGAACTCGAAGGCGAAGAGCCGATCGATCCTTCCTCGCTCAGCGAGGGCTACTTTTCGTTGGTTCGCGACGATGGATCCGCGAGCCCCGCCAGCTATCCCTTGCACCCGGTCTTGGAGGACAATCACAACCGACGTGCCTTTCATCGCCAGGGCACCACTCGCCTGAGGCTGATGCCTCACACAAGCTTGCCGCCCGGCGATTATCGGCTGCAGGTCAACTTGGCCGGTCCGCACCCGTGCGATTTCTCGGGTCACCGCGTTCCGATGATCGGGCAGGAAGGCCCCAAGCAGTTGAGCATCCGTGTCCAGCAGAATTCAGGCAGCGAGATCGAGAGCGAGTACATCGAGGAGTTCCTCGATAGGAAGATGCGCTCGAGCGCCCGCGTCTCCGGCGTCGACGGAACGGTGGTCTGGTCGACGACCGGCCGTGCCGAAATTCACTTCCCGGCCGCGGCTGGTGATGGCGCGGACGACGAAGTCAGCTTCAGGGCGGTCGAAAGGCTCACGAACCTCGCCGCCGTCCACTTGTCGGTGCCTGAATACGTGAAGACCCAGTGGGAGGGCGGCGACGGGCTTTGCGTGATCGCGAGTCAAGGCGCGATCGACATCGAGGGCCGGTTGCAGCGCGTCGGGGCGGCGCTCCCTGCCGCATTCCCCGAGGTCAGACCTGGCGACACGCTGACGGATTGGATCGAGCGCCAGAGGGGGAGTGCGCTGCCGGTCACGGTGCTCGTTTCCGGCGCCGACCTGCGCATCAGCGGCGAGCTCGAAGTGCCCGGGCCACTGCTGCTCGTCGCCGGGGGGCGAGTGCGCATCTCCGGCCGCATTCGCGTCGCGGGCGCCGAGCCCGTTGATGCGGGCTACTTCCAGAAGTGCAGCGACGCTGGGACAATCGCCGTGTGGTTGCAACCGAAACCCGATCGGGGTACGGAGCTCAAGATCGAGGCCGCCGGGCTGGTGCTCGACCCGCCGAGGACCAACACGCTCAAGCGCCCGTTGGTCTACGCCGTGCGTTCAGTCTCCATCCCCCAGGAGGGGCGCGTGGATCGCTGGTTGCCTTCCGAATTCCCCCGCGGACGACGTGGTGGCGGCAGTTTCCAGGTGCGCTACGCGGGCGAGCGCGGATCCCCCGACGCCGACGGGAATCTCGAGCTCGAAGTCGACGACCCGGCGTTGCTCGTGGACTGTCCGAGACTGAGCCTGGTGCTACGGCTTGAGCTGCCGGTTGCCCAGGGCGCGCCGTGGGATCCGCCCTCGATCGACAGCATTCGTTTGCGCTGGGAGACCCAGTGAACATGCCCGATCTTCCGCTCCCGGTGCAGTGGTTCTGGTGGTCGGTTTTCGGGCTCTTCGTCGGCTCGTTCCTCAACGTCGCCATCCATCGACTGCCCAGGCCCGGAATGAGCGTGTCGAAGCCGCGCAGGTCGCAGTGCCCAAGCTGCAAGCGCGAGCTGACCTGGAAGGAGAACATCCCACTCTTCTCTTGGCTTGTTCAGCGTGGCCGCTGCCGGGGTTGCGGGTGGAGCATTCCCTGGCGCTATCCGCTGGTCGAATCCTTGACCGCTGCACTGTGGTTTGCCGCCGCCTGGTCGACAGCCGCCGGCCGATGGGACCTGGTGCTTGTGCGCGTCCTCGTACTCTCGGGCTTGGTTGTCGCCACGTTTGTCGACTTCGAGCACTTCGAAATTCCCGACGAGATCTCGATCGGTGGGATGCTGATCGCACCTCTGGCTTCCTGCCTCGTGCCGGTGCTGCACGCGGACACCTGGCTGGCGCGCTACTTCTCGAGTTCCGCGCCGCCGGACCGCACGGGCGCCCTGATCGCGAGCCTGGTTGGCGTCGCCGTCGGCGGGGGCGTGCTGCTGGGTATCGGCTGGCTTGGGAAACTGCTCTTCAAGCGCGACGCCATGGGGCTTGGGGACGTGAAGTTACTCGCCGCGGCTGGCGGATTCGTCGGACCCGGCGGTGCTTTGGCGGCGCTGGTCATCGGCTCGCTCGTCGCCTCGATCGCAGGCGTGCTCAACGTCGCGCGCTTCTACTGCCTTTCGCAGAGCAGAGCACGCCGGCGGCACGCGAACAGGCCGGCGTCGCGCTCCCTGGCGTGCGCGCGAGTCGCCGGCCGCTACCTGCCCTTCGGACCTTACCTCGCCTTGGGTATTGGAATCGTGCTGCTGGCCTGGAATCATGTCGTTCGTTGGATCCCTCAGTAGCGCGCCTTGAGGCCGTTCGGTGATCCACTTCTCTTCGGCGGCGAAGAGCAGATTTTTTTTGCGCGCAGTCGAGTTCGGTCGAAGCATTGATGTCTCCGACCTCGGACGCGGCTGGCGCTACCTCAGCGGCACGAACTTCCTAGGACG
>JAYUOR010000500.1:0-3230 GCA_043760765.1 Planctomycetota bacterium
GTTTATTTCACGGCCATTACCGGACCTGCGGTCCGGTAATGGCCGTGAAATAAACGCCGCAGGATTACCGGGCACCGATCAGGGACAGATCGTGTATTCCAGCCCGTCCGACAGGGTCGTGTTGTCGGGCGGAGTGAAGCCGTTGTCGCGGCCCCAGCACTGCGCGTTGATCACGGTGCCCGGGATCTGCAGGTACGGGGCGGGAGTCCCGCCGAGCGCGCCGACCGCGAATGCGTTCATGTCCAGCGAGTAGACACCCGAGCAATCATTCGGCGGAGGGTTGCCGCCCGAGTTGAGCGGAACCGAGCGCTTGAGCGGAGTGTTCACGCAGCGCAGGCCGGCTTGGAACACGACCGCCGCTCGACCACTGTTGCTGTACAGAAGCAGGCCGGGCTTGTTGTTGATCACGTTGCTGGCCGTGACCGTAAAGCCCGAACCCGCGGTCGCGCTCGGGGTGCCGCTGAAGCCGATCGTCGGCGTGCAACCGAGCGAGTTGACTTTCGCCGTGCAGTACACGACCGGCGTGCCCGTGCAGCCGCCGGCCGTGGCCAGGTAGCTCTTCGTGACCGAGACTCCGCTGTTGCCGTACTTGTCCGTCGAACGGGTGCGGTAGTCGATGTTGCCAACCAGCGCACCCGGAAGTTCGCCGCGGAAGATCTGCCCCATCGAGGGCCGCATCGGCAGCGAGGTGAAAGCCCCACCGTTGACCGAGTACTCGATCTGCGTCGGGTTGTACCAGTTGATGTAGTACGGCGCGTTGTCGTAGACCTGGACGCGGATCACGGTCGGGGCGGCCCCCGCCACACGGTTTTGAGCCTGCTCCAGACTCTTCAACGCCGGCGCGAACACATCGTTCGCCGTGCTGGTGTTCTGGTCGTACCACTCGGACGCGTTGCTGTCGTTGGCGACGAAGACGTCGGTATCACCGTCCTCGTCGACATCGCAACAGTCGGCGTCAAGTGCCGTGGTGTTGTTGGTCGGCAGGAATGTCGTGGTCACATTGGTGAAGCTGAAACCGGCGCCCGCGAAATTGTTGCGGTACAAGCGGTTCTGATTGGCGAAGGCGGCGATGAACGTGTCGAGGTCGCCGTCCATGTCGTAGTCGAAGAAGTCGGCCTCGTTGTCGTCGTTTCCGGAACCGGACATCGTGGTCGAGCCCGTGTAGGTCCCGTTGCCGCTGTTCACGAGCGTGCTGTCGTTCAGGCTTCCGCCGGTGACCAGCCAGTTGAGGCCGTAAATGTCCAGGTCACCGTCGGAGTCGAGGTCGCCCATCTCCTGCTCGTAGTGACCTTCTCCGGTCGCATAGCCTGCGGGGAACGCGGTCCCGGTCACGTCGCGGAACGCGACCAACGTTCCGCCGTTCTCCTGCAGGCGATTCTGGAACATGCGCGGACTGGTCGTGCCCGTGTTGAATCCGCGCGCGCCGTGCAGGATGTCCAGGTCGAGGTCACCGTCGATGTCGCCAACATCGATGTCGAGAGCGTTGGACGCCACATCGCAATTCAGACCGGTCGCGTTGACCGTATTCGCGCTCTGCGTGCCCGCGGCCCAAATCCCGGGGTTGCCGTTGGCAATCGTCGAACCGGAGAGCTGGAAGTTCGACGGGTTGAATTCCTCGAACTTGCCGCTGCCGTCGTTCAGGAAGATGCGCGTGGGCACATCGCCGCCGAAGACGCCGCCGTAGGACGAGTGCACCAGGTCCGTGTCACCGTCGTTGTCGATGTCACCGAAGTCGCAATCGCACGACCAATCGATGAAGCCGCCGCCACCCAGCACTTGAGAGACCGCGATCGAAGAGTGCGTCGAGCCGTTGTTGACGCCCAGATTGATCCAGCGCGTCGTGCTCTGGTCGACGAAGAAGCCCGCCGTCCCGCCCTGGGCGCCGCCCATGTTGGCGAGCCAGTGGTTCGACTGGTTGACGGTCGCCGAAGTGTTCGACACGTACAGGTCTATGTCGCCGTCGCTGTCGAAGTCAACGAACTCCACGTCGCGCGAGTCGTCGATGAAGACCGGCAATTGCGTCGAGGTCTTGTCGAGGAACGTCCCGAGCGCTCCGCCCTGCGCGCCGCCCTGGTTGATCCAGATGCGGTTCTGCTGGTTCCCGAAGTCACCGCCGTCCGCGAAGATCGCATCCCAGTCGCCGTCTCCGTCCACATCGCCGAAGTCGACGTTCTCCGTGAATCCGACCCCGGCGGTCGGGACGTTCGTGGTGTTGTGGACAAACTGTGCGGAGGCGTTGCCGGTCAGGAGCACGGCAAGGACACCGATCGGGATCAGGAGTCGTGAGAATCGGGACATAGTTGAAGTGTGAACTTGAACGACTTCGAAGCGACAGCTTGGCGGAGTACGAAACGGGGTCGATTCGCGCTCGCGCACGAAGGCCCCGCTGCGCTCAATCCTACCTCCGGTCCCGAGGGCCGCATCCCCTGGGCAAAGGATCCGGAAGAACTTTCTGTCCAGAAAGAGTAAGCAGGCTATCCGGGCCGTCACCTGAGGCCGCCCGAGTCCAATTCTCCGCGGGCCCTCGCGATTCCCGATCAGGCGGGCGGGTGCCCTGCCAGTTGCCGCAGCACGGCTGCGCACAGCCGCTCGGTGGTCAACGACGAGTTGTCCGCGTCGGCGCGGTAGGAGCAATAGTCCGGCGAGGTGCTGGCGACTTTTTCGCCGAGTGCGTAGGTCTCGATCTCCGCCGCCGAGGTTGGAGCGAAGAAGGCGACCACCCGCACGTCGCGGGCCAGGGCGATGTGCAAAGCCAGACTGTCGCTGGTGATCAAGAGCCTGCACAGCGAAACCCGCGCCGCGAAGTCGAGCAGCGTGTTGTCGCAACCCGCGTCGATCAGCCGCACGCGCCCGCGCGCCAGTTCGACGATGCGCGCGTTGCGCTCGAGCTCTCCGGGTCCGCCGAAGAGCAAGAACGTCGCGCGCCCCTCAAGGGCTCGCGACACGGCCTCTGCCAGTTCCACGCTGCGCTCCGGCGAAAGCGTCTTCGAGTGCCAGCGTCCGCCGGCGCCTGTGTTCAGTCCGATCACCGGCCCAGCGGCATCCAGCTCATTTTCCAGCGCAAATCGCGCGGCCAGCGCTGCATGCGACGGGCTCGCGTCGAGCATCGGCTTGCCAATCTCGATGCCGAGCATCGCGGCAAAAATCGCCGGGTGCGAGCGGCGGTTCTCGATCTTCAATTCGTCGGCGCGCTGCTTGCCGTGCACGGAGAGCAGTCCCATGTCGAACCA
>JAYUOR010000501.1:0-3225 GCA_043760765.1 Planctomycetota bacterium
TCGGATGGATCGCGTCCGTCGACGTCCAGCCGCTGACCTCGGCACAGGGCAGAGATTCGTCCTACATTTCAGCAAAGTGCCTTGCTGGCGCTTCGGAAATCGTGCTGAGCCGAGTCCCGGCCCGAAGAGTGAAACTTGAAGCTTCCACAGGGAACGGAGCGAGCATCGAGGCTGTGATCGTCGATCTCGTAGCCAACGAGACGAAATCGGTCGAGCTGCGCTACGACGGCCCCAATCCCGCGCAGCGAATCGCCGTGATAGTTTCGACGTCGCCCTACTACAGCTTCGATATGGGCCACTTGCAGGTCAGCGCAATGAGCGCAGGTGCGCCGCCGCTGATCGGCAGCATGAACGAGAATGGCTTGATGGCGTATGTCATCGACGGCTGTGTCGCCAGCGCTTTAGACGTCAGTGTCAGCGATCCGCGGCTGGTGACCTGGACCAAGTCCAACGTGCAACCGGGCGAAGTCGTGCGAGCGAAGCTCGTCGGCAATGCGGCGCTGCGATTGCACTTGACCGGCGCGGATGGATCGGCCCACCTCAGTTCCTATTCCTTGCGCGCCAAGTTCACATCGGGCCACTCTTCCAACGAATTCGTGCTCGTCGCTCCGAATGCGGTGCCGCCGACGGGAGGCGTCATTAGCGGCGTGATTCCCGGAGACTATGCCCTCACGCTCGAAATCGCGGGTTTGCCGCCGCAAAACATCGCAGTCTTCGGCCTCGCTCCGAATGAAGTGCGCGACGTGAACTGCAATTTCGCCGCGGGACTTGCGCTTCAAGGCACTGTCTACGCCGCCGATGGCACGACGCCGCTCAGAAATGTCGAAGTGCAGTTGACGCGCGGCGATCAGGCCGGTCACGCGGGCGACGTGGGCGTCCAGATCTTCGCGGGCAATGAAATCATCAGGCGCTTCGCCCAGAGTGTTGCAACGGATGAACAAGGAAATTTCACATTCAACGGACTGACTGCTGAGCACTGGACCTTGCGCGCAAGTTGGAACAAGTACCTGCACGTCGATCGAATCGTCGCTCTTGACGGCGAAACCCAACCGCTCGTCATTCGCCAACCAGCTCACGGATTTCTCACCGGCCGGCTGCTGATTCCGGCCGGCGCGCCGATCGACGACACCAACCTCCTCGCGCACTTCTCGCCGATGGATCCAACTTTTAGAGCGTTCCATGCCGAGGGCCGCGATGATGCCGTATTGCATGAAGACGGTGCATTCGACTTCGGCGCGTTGCCCGTCGGTGAGGTTCAACTCAACCTGGCCGTGACCACGGTCGCGCCGGACGGCACCAGCGAGTCAGGGCCCCGCACCGTGTACACGGCGATGATTCACGACGGCGAGACACTTGCCGCGGAGATCGACTTGCGCAACACAGTCCCCGGCCGCTTGCGGGAGCGTGTCATGATCGACGACCTGGCCGCCAGCGGCGGCACGCTGTTGTGGGCAGTCGCCGGCAGCAGCCCCACGGGCGCGTTTTCCCGCAGCGTCCATCTCGACGGCACTGCGCTGCTCGGTTCGCTCGCACCGGGCTCGCTGAGCTTGGATTACTGGTCCAAAGACAAGACCTGGGCCTGGTCTGTCGCCCAACCGATCACGATCGTTCCTGGCCAAGAAGTCGCGCACGAGATTCAGCTCCACACGACCGCGCGCGACTTGCGTTGCGTCGACGTCTCAGGTGGGGCCGTGCTCGCCAATGTCGAAATCGAGTGGCGCACCGGGCTCGGTGGCAAGGCGTTGACCGCCAAAGCTCGCACGGACGCCGCCGGACTCTTGCACCTGCGCATGCCCGAGCAAAACGTCGAGATCCGCTGCGTCGGTGACAGCGGCGCGTTCGCGACGATTGCCTGGTGCGCGGGGAACGGGCCGTTGACGGTCGGCTTGCGGCGCGCGCCGTAGTCCGACCTAGCGACGCTTCGCGGTGCGCATCGCAACCGGTTTCTTACCGGCATTCTCCGCGATGCGCAGCTTTACGATCTTGCGCACGAGCGTCGTCGGCAAGGCACTGTACACGGGAAAGCGGATCGTGCCCTTGCTGGTGGAGTACTTCGCAAGTTCCTTCGCGAGCGCCTCGACCGGATGGGCTCCGGGATAGAACGCGCAGTGCTTCGTGGCCGCGCCGAAGGAGACGAGCAAGCGTCCATTCAGCGGAAGCCCGGAATCTGATAGCTAAGGCACTCTTCAGCTTTCGGCGCCGCGGCTTGAATGTCCTCGCGCAATTTCTCGAGCGTCGCACGCTTTTCCGGACTCAGTTGCGCCAGGTACTCGTCGATGGATCGAGGACTTGTCTTCATGATCGCGCTCCAGGATCTTTCAGCAACGGGGCCCCCGGTCGATCTCGCCCGCTCGCCTCCTGAATCCCGATCGACTTCGCCAACGCCGAATCATTCCTGACGAATCGATTTCGCGATGCGATCGCGGAGGTAGGGACGCATCTGCCAGGCTATTAGGCGGGGGGAGAGCCAGGCGAAAGGGCACATCACCGCAGCACACACACCGACTCGCGCCCACGATGAATCGAAAATTGCACCCGTCATCGAAAGTGTGCGGCTGATGGCGGCGGAAACGCCTATGCCAAGGCACAGCACGATCGGGGGCAGGAACGAACTCCACGCCTGCGACGCTCGCGCCCCAGCGTCATGGAGCAAGCAACGCTTGTCGTGTTCGCTGCGGTTCGAAAGCTCGGGAAAGGACTCAGCCGAGACCGACGGCAAGCGCTGGGGAAAACGCGACCGCATCCACCTCCAGAAGAGGCAGGTCATGACGCTGGCCACTAGGAAGGGCCCCAGGAACTCCGCGAGGAAGAGCGATGCCGTTTCCATGGCGATCGCCGCAGTGTACGCGCACTGGGACAGCGCGGGTACCGCTCAGGCCTATCCCTCGAGCCAACGCCGCCAGGGCTCGATCGAATAGGGTCGGCCCAGGAAATCGCTGACCATGTCCGCCGCGTCCTTCGCTCCGCCGGGCGCGAGAATCTTCTCGCGATATTCCGCGGCCAGCTTGCGATCCATCGGATTGGCGGCGAAGCGGCTGTGCAGGTCCTTGGCGATCACCAGCGACCACATGTACGTGTAATAAATCGCCGAGTAGCCGTGCAGGTGGCCGAAGGAGCATTGGAAGTGCGTGCCCTCTTCATAAGGAAAGGGCAACAGCGCGCGCTTGAGTTCGACGAGCCGTGCCGTCGTGTCCAAGCCGCGCGGATCGACTTCGTGGTAAGCGA
>JAYUOR010000502.1:0-3219 GCA_043760765.1 Planctomycetota bacterium
CGCGCGCGCGCGCCTGAGGGTCGCCGGCGCCGGCGTTGAGTTGTCGGGGCCGCTTGAAGTCGTGTCGTCGCTGGACGGAACGTGGAGCCTGCGAATCGACGGCCGCGGCGAAGCGCAGATAGACGTGCGCTCGGTTCCGGTGAACGTAGAGCTTGTGGGCGCGGCAGGTTTGGAACTGCGCCGTGGCAGCTACTGGGTCGCCGGAGTTCCAGCCGGCGGCTGGCGTGTGGGCTGCGCCGCGGGACAGCCGCTGATTCTGCACCCGCCCGCTGGGGCGAGCTGGATTCACGCCTCGCAAGTGCAGGGCGGCGGCTCGCTGCGCCTCGTCCCGACCGAGGCCGCCATTCCCGTCCAGGCGCCCGCGGAGCGCAGACCCGCGGCTGTGCCGTGGACGAAATTCTCTTGGCCGTGGGCGAGTCTCAAGCTCGCCGTCTAGTTCGCTTCAGAAGGCCGCGACTCGCGTGCCGAGCAATGCGCCGATGAAGTCGGCGAGGTCGTCGGCGATCAACTGGGGCTCGACCGCGAGTTGCTTGTCGCCGAGTGCAAGTCCAGTGCGCACGCCGGCCGTGCGCATGCCCGCGCGTTCGCCGGCAGCGAGTTCGATGCTGCTGTCGCCGATCACCCAGCTGTGTTCGAGCACCACACCCTCCACTTGCAGCGCGTGATAAAAGCTACCCGTGTCCGGCAGCAGGAAGACGGACGGGCGTCGATGCGCAGCTTTGCCCGCGGGGTGCTCGAGGCAGGCGTAGTTGCGCGTGACTCGCACGCCCTGGGCCGACAGCCTCGCAAGCAGATCGCGCTCCTGCTCAAGCCAGTGGCTTTCTTCGACCTGCCCGGTAGCGACTCCGTTTTCGTTGCCGATCAGGTAGATCAGCCAACCCGCCTGCTGGGCGCGGAAGATCGCGTCGACGGCGTTGGGGACGAAGCTCCAGGGTACGGACTTCGGCCCAAGACAGGCGTCCTTCGAGTCGATCAGGGTGCCCCAACGATCGATGAACAGTCCTCGGACGGGTGTTTCGGTGCCGGCCAGCGGACGGTGATGGGAGGAGCGGCGCATGCGTTATTTTCCAGGCGGAGGGGCCACGGGGACCGGAGAGGAGCTTCGATGCCTACTCGTTTTCGGCTACAAGGTCCGCGGCTTGAGTTGCTTGCTCGGATCGTCCATCAAGATGCTGAGCCGCTTGGGACGATCTCTGCTTCAGAAGCGGCGCATTTGTTTCGTATCAGGAAATTCCTTCTCCAAGAGCCAGATCCCGTGACTCGCCCGCTGCGCATTGCGCTGGTTGTCGATCCGCTCTCGGCACGCCTGCTCGGCGGTGAGCATGCTGCGGGCCTAGCGCGAGCTCTGTCGGCTCGTGGTCACGAGGTCGGCCTGTTCGGAGCGAGCTTCCAGGCGCCGATCCATGCAGAGGATTCCGGCGAACCTCCGACTTCGTCCCTACTCGCTGCCACGGGCGTGGAACGCCGGCGACTGAGTCGCAAGCACCGCCGCGGCCGGCGCGAACTGCTGGCCTTCGGCCCCGAGGCCATCATCGCCTACGACGCCATGTCGCCGACGGCCTGCCAGGCTGCTCAAACCGCCAGGCGGCTGCGCACTTCGCTGGTACTGGTTGAGCACGGCGCGGGCAACCACGCCGCGCGCACGCTGCTGCGCGGGCTCTCGCGCGTCGGATCGACGCTTTGGGGACCCTACGTGCGGCGAGCGGCCAGCTGCGTTGTCGCGCTCGACCCCTGGTCAATGTCGCAGGCTCGGCGCGAAGGATTTCCCCTGGATCGAGTGCGCGTCGTTCCGCACGGCGTGGATACACGGCGCTTCCGTCCGGGCCTTCCATCAAGCCTGACTGCGCGGCATCGGATTCATGGCCGCATCGTCCTGGCCGTCGGCGCCCTGGAATCAGAATCGCGCCATGAACTTGTCGTCGAGGCCTTTGCACGCACGGTCGGACAGCGGGCGGACTGGTCGCTGGTGATCGCAGGCGCTGGATCGCAGCGTGATCGATTGCGCGCCGCTGCTGACCGCGCCGGAGTCGGGGCGCGTGTGCACTGGGTCGGCGAATTGAGTGAGAGCGAGCTGCCCGGCGCGCTTTCCTCCGCGACTATCGCCGTCCTGGCCAGCGCCGACCCGCGCGCGGTGCTGCTCGCCAAGCTTTTGGCCTGCGGTGTGCCGATCGTGGCCGAGGCGGGCGGGCGCGCGGAGTTTCTGGTCGGCGACCAGTGCGGCGTCACGGTGCCGCGAGGCGGATGGGCGGCGGGCTTGAGTCTGGCCGCCTCCGCACCCGAGTCGCGGCAGCGTTGGAGTCAGGAGGCTCGCCGCATCGCCGAGTCCGAGCTCGACTGGGGTCACGTCGCCGCCGAATTCGAAACAGCGATCGGCGAGCGCGAAGAGCGCCTGGCTGGTTGACGCGAGCGTCGGCTACTTGCCCGTAGCCTTGCGCAGCTCATCCTTGAGGAACTTCAGGTCGCTGGCGTATTGTTTGACTGCCTCGAGCGTCTTCGGTTCGATCTTGGAGAAGGCCGCGCCGACCTTCACGCCGTCTTCGCGCTCCTCGATCTCGGCGATCGTTGCCAGTGCTTCGACGAAGCCCTGCTGGAACATCGGCATGCGGAACTTGACCTTGATTTCCGTTCCGATCGAGAGCAGCTGGCCCATGGCGAAGGGCTCGAGTTCAGTCTCGTTGCCATCCCAGGTGAAGGCGAGGCCGTGACCGTCGCAGGCGAGCATGCGGCCGACGCCGTGCCAGTTCGCAGCGCCCGCGTTTCCTGGCGGCGTCCCGGCGGGGCGCGTTGAAGCGCGATTGGTGCCAGGCAGGTAGTGCTCGATGCGACTGGAATCGGTCGGCGCGAAGACGACGGATCCGTCCTCGATTTCTTGCGTGTTCGCGGCCTTGGACTTTTCGGCCTTGGCGCCGGAGATGATCCCTTTGGCGGCTTCGTCGTCGGAGTCGAAGATCGGCACGACGCGGTCCAATCCAACTTTCTCGATGATGCCGCGACAGAAGGGCGATGGCCGCGAAAGCGCGAGCTTGCCGCCCTTGCCCTGGCACTGCCGCGAGGCTTTGATGATCGCCCCAAGCGCGGTGGAGTTGATGAACTTCACCAAGCGCAAATTGAGTACCAGGTTGGTGGTCCCGGACGCGACCAGCGCATCAACCTCCTCCTGCAAGTTGCGTACGTAGTAGGTATCGAACTCACCACGCAGGTGGAGTACGGCGTGGTCTA
>JAYUOR010000503.1:0-3216 GCA_043760765.1 Planctomycetota bacterium
GGCCAGGAAGGCCGCCTCCGCCGCCGTTTCGTCGCGCTCCTTGCCTCGCCTTCGCCCGCTGTGCCTCGCTACGGCGCCTTTTTCAACGGGCTGCTAGCGCCGCCCTCGCATTCACGGCCGCTCAGGAATCTCCAGCTTGACCGTCACTTCCTTGCCGTCGCGCAGCACGACAAGCACCAGCGTGCTGTCGCCGCCGAACATCGCCGGAGCGAGGTCTTGCATGCTCTCGACCTTGTCGGCTCCAGCCTTGACGATCTTGTCACCGGCCTTGAGTCCGGCCTTCGAAGCCGCACTGTCGGCCGTGACTTCCGCGATGGCCAAGCCTTCGCCGAAACGCAGGCCCAAGCGCTGACCCAAGCCGCCACCGGCGGAGTTGGCGGGGAACTCGATCTCCAGCGTGACTTCCTTGCCCTTGCGCAACACGGTGACTTTGTTCTTTTGCGGGCCGGAAGTGAGCGCTTCGCGCATCTCCATGGTGTCGGCGACCGGGCTGCCGCCGATCTTGACGATCTTGTCGCCGACCAACAGGCCGGCCTTGATCGCCAGGCCGTCCTCGACCAATTCGTCGATCGACATTTCTTCGGAAAGCTGCACGCCCAGGCGCCGTCCGCCAAATCCGCGTCCGCCGCCCGCGGCTTTGAGGCCTTCGCGCGAAAGCAGCTGCGGCAGGTTGGCGATGCCGAGCGCGCCGACGGCGATCACGATCGAAGAGTTGCGCTCGTACTCGGGGATCGCTTGATCCCAGGTGTCGAACTGCGTGTGGTGCGCATGGTTGTAGTTCGCCTTGCCCTTCTGATTCCAGAAGAAGCCAGGCACGTTCGCGGCCAGGAACGAGTCGTGGTCGCTGCTGCCCGACGAAAGGCCTTTGACTTCGCTCACCTTGAACGGCATGTCGGGATCTAGGCCCACGACGGGCGCGAAGATCGCTTCGAAGTCCTTGACCATCGGCGCCGTGGCGTTGATGCCGGCGCAATAGTTCGTGCCGCCGTCGTGCACGAGCACGGCGGAGATCTTTTCCATCTCGTCCTTGTGATTCTTGATCCAGCCGGCCGAGCCGAGCAGGCCCTGTTCTTCGCCGCTCCAAAGCATGAATCGGATCGTGCGCTTGGGCTTCACGCAGCTCTGGACCAGCAAGCGCGCCGCTTCAAGTGTTGTCGCGCAACCCGTGCCGTTGTCGACCGCGCCGCTCGCGCCGTCCCAGGAGTCGAGGTGGCCGCCGACGATCACAACCTCGTCGGGCTTTTCGCTGCCTGGAATTTCCGCGATCACGTTGAACAGCGCGACCGGCCCCTTTTCGAACCAGTTGCGGATGTCGAACTCCAGGCTGACCGGTTTGCCGGCTTCGATGAGGTCGGAGATTTCCTTGAATTGCTTGGAGTCAAGGTTGATCGAGGGCAGTTTCGGGAGCTTGTCGAACGCGACCTTCGAACTGCCGCCAGTCAGGATGAGATCACCGCGCGTTGCGCGAATCGTGCCGGCAATGCCCTCCGCTTCGTAGGCGGCTTGCAGTGTGTCGCGGAAGCTGCGCTCAGGCGTTGCCGTGCTGGCCGAAGCTTCGCGCGCGCTGCCGCCGCTC
The DNA here is from genome assembly GCA_043760765.1 of Planctomycetota bacterium. Taxonomy (GTDB): domain Bacteria; phylum Planctomycetota; class UBA1135; order UBA1135; genus JADJQU01. Next base: position 1,577 of record JAYUOR010000503.1, read on the forward strand.
GGCGTCGTCTTGCCCGCAACCGGTGCCGCAGGCGCTGACCGCGCGCCGGGGCGAGCATTGTTCGCAGGCGAAAGGATCCAGGCGCCTTTCAATTTCGGCCGCAGCGCTTCGAGTTGTTTCTCATCCGTCGGCGCGAGCAACGCAGTTCCGCGAACGGGACCCTTGGTGCCGGCGGTCCACGCGTTCGTGCCGAAGTGCAGTTCCTTGTTTTCCGGCTCGATCATGTGACCCGAGGAGGGGCCGCGATTGAAGCCGACAGGGAACTCGCCCCATTGCTCGAGGCGGCAGTTGGACAGTCCATACGACTCGAACTCCGCGCGCGCCCAATCGCACGCGTTCTGCAGATTGTCGGAGCCGGTCAAGCGCGGCCCGATGCGATTGACGATGTGATCGAGGTGCTCCATGACCTGGTTGTCCTTGGAGCCGATCGCGATCAGTTTCGCAGCATCGCTTTGTTGCGGCGGAGAGAAGGCGAAGGCGCTGGCGCAGAAGACGACGTGGACGAATCCGGGACGCAGGATGCACAGTCGCATGGGGGACCTCGCGGAAAATTTCGCGGTGGGGGGAGCGGGGGAACCGTCTGAGCAGGATAGGCGATTTCCCCAAATCAGATTGGTGAGCCGGAGGCGGTTCCCCGCTGGCTCCCCGATTTCGGCCCTGTTGGCGCTGCGGTTGATCGCCTGCTTTGGAGCGGAAGCTGCTGCACGTCATCGAGTTGGTCGCGGCGGGCGACGCGCCGTTGAGGGGCGGCTCTGGTTGCGGGGAACCTCGGGTCCGAACTTCTTTAGCGGGTGCTTGTCGACGACGTTCCGAAGCCTTCAACCGTCCCCGTCGAGGAAGTGCGGTAGGTCTCGCGCTCCGTGGAGGAAGCGGATGAGCTCGATGTCGTCACCGCTGACCTTGCAAAAGCGTAAAAAATCAGATGGTTCGGGAACCCGCGCGGCGCCCAGGAACGAACGTCCTGGGCACGCGAGGAGCGGAACTCCCTCGGACTGCCCGCCTGCGGGTTCTCCAGGAGCAGCGCGACCTCATCCCCGACCGCGTCGAGCAAGCGCTCCGCAGCTTCGGGCGAGTCGGCGCCGACGTAGAGGCAGGCCTCGGTGAGGTCCTCTTCGGCAACCGCGCGCCAGATCACCCGGCCACTCACGCGGAACCCTTCACTGCGCCTTGCGCTTCTTCGCGAGCTTGTTCCGCAACGACTGCCGCAGCTTCGACCACTCCTTGCCGGTCATTTCTCTCGCCGGGGAGTCGAGGCCTTCGAGGATCTTGAGTTCCAGTTCTTCCTGCTCATGGGCCTTCTGGTCCGCGTGGATCAGGCGACGGATGTACTCGCTCGGCGTGCTGCAGCCTGTGGCCGTCGCCTGCTCGCGCACGTAGTCCTTCTGCGTCGACGGGAGGGACACCGTCATGCTGGTCAGTTCGTTCTTGGCGCTCATGATCTGGAGCCTAGTCTGTATGTGAATATCTGTCAATTTCTGACAGAATCGGAGGCCGACGCGGTCGGGCTTGAGCGCTTCGGTGAGCCGATCCGGGGTCGAGCGCATGCTCGGACAGCACGGGCTGAAGATCCGACGCCACAGACCTGGACGTCATAGGCCTTTGAGCGGGCGACGGGGCTCGAACCCGCGACATTCAGCTTG
>JAYUOR010000504.1:0-8324 GCA_043760765.1 Planctomycetota bacterium
GAAATTTGCGCACAGAGTCAGGAGTGGGAAGTTTGCGTCCGGTTCAATCGTTGACGACGCGCACTCCGTGGCTCGCGGGGCGCGCGACCGACGTCGTTCTGGTCGCGAGCCCGATCTTGGCGGCGATGGGCGCGAGCGCCCTCAAGGCCGTGAGAGCATCCGCCTCTTCAGGGAACAGGCCGAAGAAACTCGAACCCGAGCCAGCGAGTCGAAGGTGCGCGCAGCCGACGTCGTCGAGAAGCTCCCGCCAGCGTGCGAGTTCTGGAAAAGCCCGCAACGCTGCGCTTTCCAGGTCGTTCACCAGCGCGGCGCGGCGCTCCTCGAGCGTCCGCGCCGCGGCCCAGGCATGACTCGCGCTCGAGCCGCGCGCGCGACGCGCTTCGGCACTGCCAAGTTCTCCCAACGCGGCATACACCGCCGGCGTCGCCGCCGCGATGGCGGGAGTGAGCAGCGCCACATGGAAATCCGGGCGCGGGGTGGGCAGCGGCTCGATCCGTTCGCCGCGGCCCCGTCCACGCCCATGGCCGGTCTCGCGGGCGTGAAGGAAAAACGCACAGTCCGAACCCAACGCCGCGAGCACGCGGACGATCCGAGCATCGTCGGGCGCGATCCCGAGGGCGGTCGCGGCCCCGAGCGCGGCGGCGGCGGCATCGGAACTGCCTCCGCCCAGGCCGGCTTGACTGGGGACATGTTTGAAGAGTTCGAGATCGAAGTCCTCTCCCCCGCCGCAGAGCCCGTCGGCACGCGCGATTTCGAGTACCGCGGCCGTGGCGCGGCGCGCGAGATTCCCGGCGTCAGTCGGGATGTCGTCGGATCGCAGAGGCCCCAAGAGTCGCATCACACCGCCGCGGCCCGTGACAGGACGCAATTCGATTTGATCGCAGAGATCGAGCGAGAGGTAAGTCAGATCGAGTTCGTGAAAGCCATCGGCCCGTCGCTCGATCACGACCAGCGTCGGGTTGATCTTGCACGGCGCCAGCACGCGCACTGCATCGCTCGACCCGCGCTTCACCGCACCCCCGACGCCGGCTCGTCGAGACGCAGATTGTCGATCAGGCGCGTACGGCCGACGCGCACGGCGAGCAGGGCGATCGCGCGCTCGAGCGGCCCCGTGCACGCATCGGCGGTCCAGACTTGCGGGTCGCGAACCTCCGCGTATTCAACCTCGAATTCCTGGCGTGCGAGCGCGGCGTGCAAGCAAGCGTCGAGCGGCTCGGCGCGCCGCTCGCCGGCGAGCCACAGGTCGCGCGCCTCGCTCTGTGCGACGAACAATCCCGCGGCGCGCGCGCGCTCGGCCGGCGACAACAGTTGATTTCGCGAAGAGCGCGCCAGGCCGGAAATCTCGCGCGAGGTCGGGCAGATCACAACCTGCGGCGAACCGCGCGCGCGGGCCAGATCGCGCACGACGAGTGTTTGCTGGAAATCCTTCTGCCCGAAGTAGGCGCGCGTGGAATCGATCTGCTCGAAGAGCCGATTCACGATCGTCGACACGCCCCGGAAATGACCCGGGCGGCGGCTGCCCTCCAGCCCCAGAGCGCTGGGACCCGGCTCGATCCAGGCCTCGCCCGCCAAACGGCCGTCGCTGCCCACTTTGCCGGGAAAAAACTGTTCGAGCGTGCCGGTGAAGACCATGCCGACACCGACGCGCGCAAGCATCGCCGCGTCGCCTTCGAAGTCGCGCGGGTAGCGCTGGAAGTCGAGCGGATCGTTGAACTGCAACGGATTGACGAACACGCTGACCACAGTCACATCGTTCTCGGCGGCGGCGGCGCGGGCGAGTTCCAGATGGCCCTCATGCAGCGCGCCCATGGTCGGCACGAAACCGACGCTCTGGCCGCGTGCGCGCTGCGCCTTGACCCAGACTCCGGCCGCGAGCGGATTGTCGAAGCGCACGATCTCGCCCGCGCCGACCGGCGCTTTCGCGCCACCCTGCAGCTTCGCCAGTTGTGCGCGCACGCTGAGTCCGCACTGCGCAAGCCTGCGATCGGGCTCCAGTTCGCACAGCGGCGCCAGCACGAACGCGCGCTGCTCAAGTCGCGGGTGCGGGACCGCAAGCCCGGGCTCGCTGAAGCATTGGTCGCCGTAGAACAGCAGATCGAGATCCAACCTGCGCGGGCCGTTGCGCGGCTCGTGAACGCGGTCGCGACCCGCGCGCGCTTCCAGACGCTGCAAACGCAGCAACAACTCGCGCGGCTCGAGTTCGGTTTCCAATTGCACGACCGCGTTCAAGTAGCGCGACTGCGCCGCCGGCCCACCGACGGGCTCGGTCTCGTGCCAGGAGGACACGGCCAGCACCGCGACGCCCTCTTCATGGGCCAGACGCGCCAGGGCGACCTGCAGGTTCACCCGACGGTCGCCGAGGTTCGAACCGAGCGCGACCAGAGCCCGCGTGCTAGTGACGCGAGTGCTCAAGCCGCACGCGGTTTGCGGCGCACCACTAGCGCGCGCAGCAGGCCGAAGAGGACGAAGCCGTTGAACCCGAAGAAAAGAATCGGAATCGGGGCGAGCCAGACCAGGAAGGCGCCAAAGACGATCGAGACCAGCGCGAGAAACGGCCCGCGCTTGGTCAGGGCACTGGCCATGTGCGTGTAGCGCACGCGGCTGACCATCAGGAATCCAAGCAGGGGCAGCAATCCGGCCAGCGCGGGCAGAAACCACCAAGGCAAAGTGAAGTCGAGTCCCCCGGCCAAGCGCAGGAAATGCCCCACCGGCGTCGGCGTGCCGCTGTCCATCTCCAATTCGGGCTTGCGCGCCACCAGGAAGAGCAGGATCGCCGAGGCGACCGCGCCCGCCGCCGCGGGCGAGGGCAGTCCCTTGAACGATTGATGGGCATCTTCGTCGGGCTCGTTCTCGAGGTTGAAGCGCACGAGACGAAGCATCGCCATCAAACTGAAGGCGGCTGCGCACAGGAAGTGAATGCGCGGGTTGCCGTGGTAACCCAGCAGCGGCCCCTCGTGCTCGATCAGCATCTTGGCCAGCAGCGCCGGCGCGCAACCAAAGGTCAGGGCGTCAGCGAACGAATCGAGTTGGGCACCGAACTCGCTCGATCCACCGGTCCAGCGCGCGACCTTGCCGTCGAGCATGTCGAAGACCATGCCGAGGAAGATCAGCCAGGCCGCGGCTTCCATCTTCGTGTAGAACAGCGCCGACGAGCCGTCGAGCGCCAACGCATCGATGCCCTTGGAGAGTGCGAGCAAGCCGCAAAACGCGTTGGCCAGCGTCAGCAGGTTGGGCAGGGCGATGACTTCGCGCATCGGTAGAGTTCGTGACCCGCCGGGCGAGCGCGGGCCTTCCATCTTGGCGAGCGGGACCCTGGCTGGCAATCGAAGCATGCCCGGCGACCCGCCGGGACACCCGAACTGCCCATCGAGCGCCGTCCCACGCTTGCTGTTTTCAGCTGGGCCGGTAGCTATGCTCCGGTCACATGAGCGACATTCTGAAAATCCACGCGCGCGAGATTCTTGACTCGCGGGGCAACCCGACCGTCGAGGTCGACGTCGAACTCGAGAGCGGCGCACGCGGCCGGGCGGCCGTGCCCTCGGGCGCAAGCACCGGCATTCACGAAGCGCACGAGTTGCGCGACGGCGGCGAGCGCTATGGCGGCAAGGGCGTGCAGCGCGCCGTGCAAAGCGTCAACGGCGAATTGCGCGACGCGCTGCTCGGCCTCGAAGCCCTGGAACAAGCCGCGCTCGATGCGCGCATGATCGAACTCGACGGCACGCCGAACAAGAAACGCCTGGGCGCGAACGCGCTGCTCGGAGTTTCGCTGGCCGTGGCGAAAGCCGCCGCGGAAGAGTGCCAGTTGCCGTTCTACCGCTACATCGGCGGCACGATCGCCAACCTGCTGCCGGTGCCGATGATGAATATCGTCAACGGCGGCGTGCACGCCGACAACAACGTCGACATCCAGGAGTTCATGGTGATGCCCTTCGGCGCCGCGAACTTCGCGGAAGGCCTGCGCATGGGCACCGAGGTGTTCCACGCGCTGAAGAAAGTCTGCAAGTCGAAGGGCTACAACACGAACGTAGGCGACGAAGGCGGCTTCGCGCCGAACCTGCGCTCGAACGAAGAAGCGATCGAACTGATCCTGTCCGCGGTGAACTCTGTCGGACTCGTCCCCGGGAAAGACATTCGCCTCGCGATCGACGCGGCCTCGGCGGAATTCCTGAAGGACGGCAAGTACATGGTCGACGGCAAAGCGCGCAGCTCGGCCGAGATGGTCGAGTTCTACGCCGGCTGGTGCGACAAGTACCCGATCTTCTCGATCGAGGACGGACTCGATCAGGACGACTGGGACGGCTGGAAGCTCTTGACCAAGCGCCTGGGCGCGAAAGTGCAACTGGTCGGCGACGATCTGTTCGTGACCAACGCCGCGCGCGTGCAGATGGGTATCGACAAGGGCTGTGCCAACGCCGTGCTCGTCAAGGTGAATCAGATCGGCACGTTGACCGAAACGCTCGACACGATCGCACTCGCGCATCGCAGCGGAATGCGCTGCGTGCTTTCGCATCGTTCGGGCGAAACCGAAGACACGACCATCGCGGATCTCGCCGTGGCGACCAACGCCGCACAGATCAAGACCGGCGCGCCGTGCAGGTCGGACCGCGTGGCCAAGTACAACCGCTTGCTGCGTATCGAAGAGGAGCTTGGCCACGCAGCTTCCTACGGAGCTGCGCGCTTGCGTTAGAGGGACAGCATGGAAAGTGAAATCACGACTTCGACGAACGCGGCGCACGGCGATCTTTCCCCGCGCGCGATTTTCCTTTACTGGCTCCCGGTGATTGCCGCCTTAGCGGTTTTCGGCCAGGTCGCGGTGCTCGGATTGCGCCCGGCCCTGGCCGAGGAACGGCGCCTGGGCGACGCAACGGAGGTGCTCGTGAAACGCTACCAGGGGTCGCTGGAGGAGGCGGCGCGCCTCGAGCGGTTGCTGCACGCGCAGCAGGACCCCGTGCTGCTCGAGCGCGAACGCCGCGAGCAAAAAGTCGATCCGCACGCGCCCGGCCAGGAACGCTGAGCTTGCGCGAGCGCAAGTGTGCATGCATCCGACGCGGCGATTCGCTGAGCAGGTCGCGCTCGCCATCGCCCTCGCGGCGCTGACGCCGGGCAGGCTTAGCGCGCAAATCGAAGGCCCGCTCGACAACGATTCGTACCTGCCGGTCGACACGGCCGCCGAAGCGGATCTCGCGCGCGGTGATCGGGCGTTCCTTTTCGCGGGCGACGTTGCCGCGCGCGGCAACGACGAAGCTGCGCGCGCGACGCTGTGGATACCGGTGTGCGAAGCCTGGCGCAACGCGCTCGTGCGCTCGAAAAACGGCGCGAGCGCAAGCCCGCGGCCGGTCGTGAAATCCGGTGATCCTTCGCCGTGGCTTGACGCCGAAGGCATAGCGGATCGCTACACGGAAGGGATCGAAGAGGCGCTGTTCCGCCGCCTTGCCGCGCTGCCGAAGGCGGGGCAGCTGATCTGGCGAGCGCGCTTCAATCCGCTGGCAACACAAGCGCTCGAGCGCGCCGGTGCCTCAGCCGAATCGCTCGCGCGCCTCGAACGCGAGTTGCCCGCGACCGCCGCCGCGGCAAAAGCAGCGCTGTTGCTGGCGGAGATCGCGTTCGAACGCGGCGAGCCGCAGGCCGCGCGGCGCTGGCTCGCACGCGCGCGAAGACACGCCGAAGCGTTTGACCAGTCTGACCCGCAGCTCACCGGCGCCATCACGCTTCGCGAAGACCTGTTGCCGCAAACGCGGGCGCCGGTGCGCGCGACCTTCGAGAGCGCTTCAAGTCTTGAATTCGTGGCCGGTCGCGAGCTCGAGGGCGTGCGCGGCCAGGCGCCGAAACCGCGACCGCTCGGAGCCGGCCCGCAAGCCGGACTGGCGTTCCTCAACGGCGATCGCGTGCTGCTGCAGACGCCTGCCGCGGTGTGGCTGCTCTCCGGCGCCGACGCGAGTTTGTCCGGCCCGTTCGAGAATGAAGTCTGGCTCAGGCCCGCCGGATTCGAAGTCGAGCCCACGCTGGCTCCGGGAAATGCTCCTGGCTGGCGCTTGGATCCCGCGTCGAATGGCGCGAGCGCCGTGGTCGTCGCCGGACGTTCGCTCGCGGGCCGCTCCAATGTGCTTGCCTGCATCGACAGCGTGGACCCGGACAACGGTCCGAGACTGCGCTGGGCGCTCGCGGCGGCCGGAGAGGCGAACGCTCCGGACGCGTCGGCTTCAGGCGACGAGTTCGAATTTCAGCCCGGTCCGCTGTGGACCGAAGGCCTGGTGATCGTGCTCGTGCGCCGCTCCAGCGCGTCCTCGGGCGAACACGAACTCGAACTGCGCGCCCTTGCGGCCGAAAGCGGAACGCTGCGCTGGCGCGCCTATCTTGGAAAGGGCGGCGAGCGCGTGCCCGACAGCGGACGATTCGGGCGCCGCGGCGTGGCCTCGATGCCGGCGGAACCACTGCTCGCGTCCAGCGCAGGGATCTTTGCCAGCGCGCAGCTCGGTTTCGCGGCGCTGATCGACCCGCTCGACGGGCGCGCGCGCTTCTCGGTCCGCAATCGCCGTCACGAAAGCAAGCTGCGCGGCTGGACGGGTTGGGGCAGTTCGCTATCCGGTGTGGGCGACACGATCGCCTGGGCTCCCGCCGACGCCGAGCACCTTTATCTTCTGGATGTCTCCGGCCCTGGACGGAGAGGCACGCCGCTGCTCGCCGCGCCGGAAGCGCTGGGAGATGCCGAAGCTTTGATCACGGCGGACGGGCGTCAGGCACTGGTGCTCTCGCGCAACGGAGCGCGCCATGCCTTGGCCCAATGGGATCTTCGCTCCGGCTCCCGCCGCGACGCGTTGCAGCTTGGGCCCGAGGAAAATTTCAGCGGCAGGGCGCTCGCGAGTTCCGAGCGCGTTTTCGCCGCGAGCGAGCGCGCCCTCTACCTGTTCGACCGCGGCGCGGGCCTGGCCCTGCTTTGCGCGTTGCCGCTCGGCGGGCCGCTGCCGCGCGGTGGCAACGTCTGGGCCGAGGGCGCGCGGGTCTTCGTGCTATCGAATCGCCGGGTCGAAGTCTACGCTGCTCGCTAAGGGTACTGCCCCGCATGGCAGTCCCTCACATGCCGGGGAAGACCCTCCACTCGAGCAACTGGGGCACCTCCCAGGGCAGCTTCTGGACCCCAAGTACCATTGCGGGTTTGGACCCGACCTCTCAAGCGGGAAGGACAGTCGGGCTGCGGGCAGAAGGCGGACCGGAAGGACATGGCGAGCGGCTCCTCAAGGTAGGCGGACCTCCAAGGACCGACGCAAGTCAGCGCCGGTGGCGGCTCAATCGGAATTTCGGCACACCATGCGGGGCAGAATCTCAAGGCGCTATTCCTCGGGCCAGCCCACAAAACCCATGCAGGTGGTATCTTTCGCTAGAGGTTAAGGACGTGTAGTCCCTGCCCAACCGTGCATCTGTGCCGAGAGCCTGCAGGCGTCCTCGGCGGGGGTGCGCGGAATTCTACTCACACTCAGGAGTCAATCAGATGGTTTCCAGTTCACGTTTCTCTCTCTTCGTCGGCGCAACACTCGCCGCCGTTTCACTTGCGCTGCCGTCGAGCGCGCAGACAGTTCTTTGCGAGGCCCCGACCGTCGGCGGTCTCTTCCCGAGCTCCGGCACCGGCGACGGCACGTACCCGACCGTGCTGCCGACCTTCCCGATGATCTCGACCACCGTGTGCACGAGCCCAGGTGCTCCGAATGTGATCACCGAAGTCAAGCTGAACGGCATGTCGCACACCTGGATCGGTGACGTCCAGTTCGTGCTCGAGGATCCGGCGGGCAACAAATACAACCTCTTCAATCGTCCGGCGAGCCCGGTCGATTTCAGCTGCGACTACGGCGGAAACTACTCGATCGTCAGCCAGTGCACGGGCGGTCTTGCGCTGCCCGCGGCGTGTGCTGGAGCGACGGTGTTGGCGCCAGGCGCGTACGATCAGTTCTTCGGCAATTGGCCCTCGGGCACGAACGGCATCTTCAACGTGGCGCTGAACGCGATTCCCGCCATTCCTGGAACCTGGACGCTGCGCGCCTACGACTGGGTCGGCGGTGACGTCGGCAATTTGACCGACTGGCAACTGTGCTGGGGCAACCCGCTCAGCCTGCCGGTGCCCAGTGCGCCGACGCTGACATTCCCTGGTAACGCCGCCACGATTCCTAGCCCGGTGAACTTGGCGTGGACCGCGGCGAGCTGTGCCACTTCGTACGACGTTGAAGTCGACGGAATCCCGACGAACGTCGCCTCGACGTCGTTCTCGTTCGCAGGCGCGCAAGGCGTGCACAGCTGGCGCGTTCGCGGCGACAACGCCACCGGTTCGGGGCCCT
>JAYUOR010000505.1:0-3202 GCA_043760765.1 Planctomycetota bacterium
ATGAATCTGCGCCGCGACGGCGCTACCAGCGTCGATGCCACGCTCGACTCGTTGCCGCTCGCCGGTACCTACGATTCGCGCGATCCGGACTTGCTGCGCTACCACGTGCGCCTCGCGCGGGCGATCGGCGTCGATAGCTTTGTCTATGACCACCAGGGCCACACGCTTGCGCTCTTGAACGCGGCCGCCGGGACGGAGCCGATCAATGAAGAATGTTTCGAGGCGTTGCTCGACGCCGCGGAAGCACCTGGATCTGACCTGAAAATCGCCGTCATGTACGAGCCCAAGGTGCACTTCAACGGCTGGATTCCGAACGAACCGACGCTGGCTGCCAAGAAGATCGGTATCGAGAACGATCTGGTGCACTTGGTCGCAACGTACTTTCGCCGCAAGAGCGTGCTGAAACATGACGGCCGGCTGGTCGTCTACATTTTCCGCAACGGGATCTGCAACAGCGCGGGCACGCAATGCATGCAGGACTCCGATTGGCAGGACGTCTTCGATCAGGTCGAGCTGGTCACTGGCCGCGCGCTGTGCCTGATCGCCGATGCACAGCCCGGCGCAAGCAGCCCGTTCAACGGCATGTCGCGTTGGAAACTCGTGTCGCTCGGCATGTTGAAGTATCAGAGCTTCACAGACTTCGTGAATCACATCGCGTCTTGGCCTGCGCCGACGAGCGAACCACTGCAGACGCTGGCCGACGAGTCGAACTCGAAGAACATTGCCTGGGCGAACGCGGACGACAAGAATCGGTTCGGCGTTGCTATCGCTTGGCCCGGCTTCGACGACTCGGGTGTCGCGGGCTGGGCGGATGCGAACCTGCTGGGCAACGACGGCAATTCGCTGTGCGTGCGCGTTGGCGCTGAACTCGGCGGGGCCTTTTACACGACGACGTTGGATGCGGCGCTGAGCTCTGGATCGGACTGGGTCCAGATCGCGACTTGGAACGACTGGAACGAGGGCACGCAGATCGAACCGCACTGGAATGCCCGCTTTGTGAGCTACGCCAACAACGGTCTGATCGCTCCGCAGTTGGTCTTGGACCAGACACTGCAGCGCGCCTATGAAACACAAGCGGCGATCGCGATGTTCAAAGGCTTGGCCCTTGGCGTCGGCCTGGATCCAGCCGCGATCGAAGCCTGCGCCGCCGACTACGTGCGTACGGCCGGCGTCACATACGACTGACGCGCGGGCGTCAACCGGGCCTGGAACGCCGGCGCGCTTTCACGGCCCGGTGGTGAACTCGAAGCCGTTGGAAAGCGTCGTATTGTTCGGCGCCGGGAAGCCGGGATCGCGGCCCCAGAATTGTGAGTCGACAAGCGTGCCCGGGACGCCCAGGTAGGCCGCAGGCGTTCCGCCGAGCGCTCCAACCGCGAAGGCATTCATGTCGATCGCGTACAAACCCGAGCAATCGTTCGGCGGTGGATTGCCGCCAGATGCCAAGGGAACGGAACGCTTCGTGGGCGCGTTGATGCAGCGCAGTCCACCTTGGAACGGGACCGCGGCTCGGCCGGCATTGGTATAGATCAGGAGGCCGGGCTTGTTGTTGATCACGTTCGAGGCGCTGATCGTAAAGCCGGAGCCCGCCGAAGCGCTGGAGATTCCGCTGAAGCTGACCGCGGGCACGCACCCAAGGCTGTTGGTCTTCGCCGTGCAATACGTGGTCGGAGCGGGCGGCGGCGTGAAGGTGATCTCGAGCAGCGGACGGAACTGCGGCAGGCTCTCGCGCGATTCGAATTTTTTGGCCGATGTCCCGCTGCTCTCCGGGCCGCGCAGAATCCAGCCGGCATTGCTGCCGGGGGCGGCGACCCAGCCCTGCACGTCGGCGACGAGCGCGGCGGTCGATCCCCAGGTGAAATAGCCGAACACGTTGTTGACCGAGGTCGTGGCACTGGGGGTCGCCACGAAATCGCCGCCGGGCGTGGTCCAGAATTGCGTGTTCCAGGACGTGTGCAGCCAAGTGGAGTCGCCGACCTGCGCGACAGCGCCGTTGCCACTCTGACCGATGCTCGGCCCCTCGTTCCAAGCGCTCGTCAGACGATGGACGTCGAAGGGCATGGCGCCAACCACTGTCTTCGACATGTACAGCTTGATCTTCACCGCAGTCACGAGGGACCCGGCCGGCACGGCGGCGGCGACATCGAAGGCGATCAGCGCGCGGCGCACAGGCCAGGAGGTATTGATGCCCGCGCGGCCGGCGAAGAAATTCACGCTCGCGCCATCCGAGCGGTTGCCTACGCCGTCGTTGTAAATCGTCGCGTCGCGGTTGGCGACGATGGTCACGACATCGGCGAAAAGCGGAGTGCCCGTCAGGATCAGGACGGCGAGGAAGATGGGGCTGCGAAGTGAGAGCATGCTGGGGCTATTGCTGATCGAGGGAACCGTGGAGGATCGTCCAGATCGAGTAGAAACCAGCGGCGGCAAATCCGCAACGGTCAGCCCGTCGTCCGGATCAAGAATCGCGGGTGCCAAGCCGCCGGCGGAGCCAGCTGAAGGCGAGGTACGAGAGCGCCGCCGTGGCAAAGCCAACGAACCAAGCGTAGTGATAAATTTCCGTCCACGCTTCCGTCACGTCGGGAAAGGAATCCGGCACGGCCTCGTGAAGAAAACCGGGGACGCAGGGCATGACGGACACGGCCAGCGCTGCCAGCGCGCAGGGATTGAAACCAGCCAGATATTCGTAGGGGCCGCCGCGACGATACAGACCGGCCACGTCGAGCTCGCGCTTGCGCAGGACGAAGTAGTCGGCGATCAGGATGCCTCCGATCGGGCCGAGCAACGCGGAGTAACCGATCAGCCACTTGAAGATGTAGCCGTCGGGCGATGCGACGAGTTTCCACGGCATGATCAGGATCCCGATCACTGCGGTGAGCATGCCGCCGGCGCGATAGTTGATGCGCTGCGGGGCAAGATTGGAAAAATCGTTGGCCGGCGAAACCACGTTTGCCGCGATGTTTGTTGATAGGGTCGCCACGGAGAGCGCCAGCATCGCGATCACTGTCGTAAGACTTCCACCGACGTGCGCCATAAGTGTCACCGGATCCCAGATCGTCTCGCCCTTGAAAATCAGTGGCGTCGCCGAGGTGACTGCGACGCCGATGAATGCGAATAGGGTCATCGTTGTCGGCAAGCCGAGGGTCTGTCCCAGCATCTGGTCTTTCTGGCTCTTTGCGTAACGAGTGAAGTCCGGAATGTTCAGCGA
>JAYUOR010000506.1:0-3201 GCA_043760765.1 Planctomycetota bacterium
GAGGTTTCGGTCGTGATCCGTGAACGGAATCGCCGTGCCGGCGTCTAGGGCGATGCTCTTGGCAGCGCCGTCGACATTCAGCGCGTGCTCGTGCAGCAGGCCGCGCATGGTCGATTTCATGTGGTCCTCCCCGACGCGCAGGCCCGATTTGGGATCGGGCTGGTAGGGCGTCATCGCCTCGCCGACGTAGACGGGGAAGAGCACGGGATCGACGGCCTCGCGCACTTCCTCGAGGAACACATCGACCATCGCCGTGTCGGTGATTTCCTCGGGTGTCTTGGTGCCCGCGACGGTGAGCAAGGCGTCCTTGAGCATCGCGAGGTACAGTGGATCCTCGGCGGACGGGCCGCCGCTGTGGCCGCCGCCCGCCTCGGCACCGCCGAGTCGGCCTTGGACGTAGGCGTCCGAGTAGGCGTAGTACTCCGCCTGCAGCAGCATCGCGACGTAACGCTTGCCACCGGCGCGGGCGAGATTGGCCTGGATCTGATCCTTTGAGAGCTTGGCCACGAAGGGTCCCTCGAGGTGAGGCAGGTGAACTTTCTTGGGCACGGCCATCAGCGAGGCCACGAAGGCCACGGCGAGCACCGTGACTACGCCGCCGACGCCGATCAGCAGGCCCTTCTTCTTGGACGGCGCTGCCGCGACTTCGGCGGCGGCTTCCTTGCCGCCCTTGGCATCCTTCGCATCTTTCTTGTCGGCCATGTGAGTCTCTTTGGGTTCCTAGGATTCGCGACGGGGTTCGACCAACCGCGCGTCGACGCAACTGTGGTCTGAAATATCGGAAGCGTCCTCGGTTGCCCACGCACGGGCTTCGAGGCGCTGCGGCACGAAGCCGTGTTTGTCGACGAGGTAGCGCTTCACCGCCTGCGAGCGCGCGACGGCGAGCCACGCGTTCGAGCCCTGGAAGCGCGTGCCCGCGTCGAGTGAGTGGCCTTCGAGCAACAAGAGTTGCCCGTAACCCGGCCGCAGAGTCTCGGCGATCGCGTCGAGATAGGTTTTCGCGGCCGCGGAAAGCTCCGCGGAGTCCTTCGAAAAGTGCGCGATCAAAGGTTGGCGCATCTCGGCGAAGGGCTTGAGCGAACTCTTGAGCAGTTGCGCGATCTCCTGCGAGTCGCGCACTTCGAGCCGGCCGTCATGGAACTGCTCATCGGACAGCGCTTCGAGTCCGAAGCGCTCACGGTACATGTTCGTGCGCTGCAGTTGCTTCTCGCCCTTCAGCGCGCCATCCATGCCGCCGGTCTCGAGCGCGACGACGAACGGACCTAGACCCGCAGCCGTCAGACCCGCGTCCTGCGTCGGCGCCATCGTCACCAGGATGATGAAGAAGCACAGGAACAGCGTCATCATGTCGCCGAACGAAATCAGCCAGGGCGGCGGGCCATGGTGCGGATGTTCTTCGTGGGGCTTGTGACGTTTGTGACCACCGCCGGCATGACCTCCGCCGCCGTGCGCGTCAGCGGCTGCATGCGCGCCGCCCGCCGGGGCAGCGTGTGTCTTGGCGCCGGGCTTCGCCGGCGCGTGGCCGTGCTCGGGAGCGGCAGGCGGAGCGTGTTCGGTGGTGCTGCTCATGGCGCGCTGGTGCTAGTGGCCGCCACCGAAGTTGGCCGAGCTTCCGCGGGCGTTGATCGAGATCAGCCGCAATTCGACGCGTCGATTCCACGAGCGATCCAGCGCGCTGTCGTTCGAGCGGCGCGGCCGTTCGCTGCCGCGGCCGGCGATCTGCAGCAAGTTCGCCGGGACGCGCCCGGAATCGACGAGCACGCGCGCGGCGGCCAGGGCGCGCGCGGCGCTCAACGCTTCGGCATCGGGGAAATCGCTCGTCGGCTTGAAACGATCGTCGGTGTGGCCCTCGACGACGATCAAGTGCGTGTAAGTCTGCACCGCCTTGCCGACGCCCTCGAGCAGATTGCGCAGCGTGGGAGTGAGTTCGGCCGAACCCGGCGCGAAGGAACACTCTTCGCCGAACTGGATCGTGATGCCGTCAAGCTCGGGCGAGAGCGCGAGCGCATCTTTCAGCCCGCCCGCGCCGCGCTGACCTTCGAGCGCTTCCGCGATGGTGTTCAAGATCGGTTCCGCTGGCGCGTCGCCGGCCGGATAACCCGTCATGTTGGGGAACACGCCGCCGCGACCCTTGAGGATGCCGACACCCGCGCTCTTGATGTCGCCCTTCGACGAGGTCGAAAAGGTCATCATCATCAAGAAGAAGGTGACGAGCAGCGAGATCATGTCGCAGTAACTGACGAGCCAACCCTCGCCGCCACCGTGTTCTTCGGCGTGTTTCTTGGCCACGGGAGTCTCAACTCACGGACTCGCGCATGTTGGGTGCGACGAAGCCCTTGAGCTTTTCCTTGATGAGCTGCGGTTTTTCTCCGGACTGGATCGCGATGATCCCGGCGATCATCAGTTCGCGCAGCAGATACTCCTGCTTGGCGCGCACGTCGAGCTTGCCGGCCATCGGCATGAACATCATGTTCGCGGCGAAGGCTCCGTAGAACGTCCCGACGAGCGCGCCGGCCATGCCCGCGCCGATCTTCGACGGATCGGACAGGTTGGAAAGCATCTGCACCAGGCCGATCAGCGTCTCGACCATTCCGAAGGCAGGCGCGAAGGTGCCGAATTGCTCCAGCATCTTCTTGCCGTTCGCGTGACGCTGCTTTTCGACCTCGGCGTCGACCTCGAGGATCTCGCGCACCGTGTCCGCGGAGAAGCCGTCGATGACGAGTTGGATGCCCTTGGCGAAGAACTTGTCGTCGACCTCGCGCAATTTGGATTCGAGCGCCAGCAGACCTTCCTTGCGCGCCAGGTTCGTGTACTCGATGATCCGATCGATCTCCTTGGTCGGAGACGGGATCGGATAGAGGAACGTGCGCAGCACGACCTTGGCCAGCAGCTTCACGTCCTCGATGCGGAAGTGGATCATCACCGCCGCCAGGCTGCCGCCGAACACGACCGCGAACGCGGGCGGGTGAACGAACAACACGAGGCCCGCTACTCCGCCGCCGTGCATCATCGACCAGACGATCAGCCCGAGGCCGAGCACGAAGCCGAGAATCGTCGAGATGTCCATGGGGTGGGGCGAGTTACGAGGGGCCAGACGCGCGGGCGAGGGGCGCCCGTACTCGTGCGACTATCGACCCCTGACCCGAACTCGCTGTAGCGGCCGTTCCCAGCCCCGGCGCGAACCGGCCAAGACGGTGCCAG
>JAYUOR010000507.1:0-8314 GCA_043760765.1 Planctomycetota bacterium
GCGACTTCATCGACGTCTACTTCTCGCGCTGGGACTGGCATTTCCCGACGTTCAACGTCGCCGACAGCTGCATTTCCGTCGGAGCCGTGCTCTTGTTCCTGGCCAGCTGGCAGAAGGATCGCGAGGCGCGAGCCACCCGCTGAGCGCAGTTTGTTTCGACCGAATTCGCACTAGGACAGCGGGGCGAAATCCATGAGCGGTTGCCAAGGGCCGTGCGAGCGGTGCAAACTCATGCCGAACGTCGCGCAGATCCGAAGGACTGTCCGCGCCCGGCGCGATCACGGTTTCGCGCGCACCCATCAGACATGCGATTCGAGGATTTGACCCCGGCCCACGTGCGGCGTGCGATCGAGCTCTATCGTGAGCTCGCCTGGCCCGCCGGCAGCGTCGGCCAGCCGCCGTCTGTCGTGTACGGACTCGGGGCCGCGAACACACTCGAGGAGTTGTTCGCGCGCTTCGAACGCTCGCGCGACTGCGACATCGAAGGCGCGCGCTCGTATCTGCTGCGCCTGGGCAATCAGCGCTACCCGTTCATGAAATTCGTGGTGCAGGAATACCTGGTCGACAACGAGTTCTTCTTTTCGGTCGACACGCACGACAATCTCGACGTGCGCGCGAATGCGCCCGATTTCGCGCAGTGGCAGGACTTGAAGCAATTCAATCGCGCGCTCAAGGATCAGATCGAGACGGCCTGGCAGAAGGCCGCGCTTCCAACCTACGCCGACCTGCGCGCGCTGTGCGAGGGCCTCGCGCCCGTGGAGCGCGAGAGCGACAAGCGGATCCGCATCGCGCTCGTGGACGACGAGGAAAGCGTCGCGATCGGCCTGGGAGCGTTGTTGCGCGGACGCGGTTACGAGGTTGAACTTTTTCACACCGGCGAGAGCGTGCTGGAGCGCCTGAAATTAGCGCCGCGCCCCGACCTTCTGATCCTCGACTATGAGCTTCCGGCCCTCGACGGCGAGGCGGTGCTGACCCAGGTGCGCGCCAACCCCGCCCTGAACGACCTGCCTGTGCTCATGGCGACCGCCTCGTCGATCCAACTCGAGCGACTGGGGCCGATCAACGGTTTCCTGCACAAGCCCTACCCGCGCCGGCTCCTGTTCAAGACGATTGCCCAGTTGACCCTGCGCCCGGCGCGGTCTAGCAACCGACCCTGAAGACAGCGCAGAGCGGTAGCGGCGACGCCGCTCTTCCCTTCGAGCCTCTGCTCCCGTTCAATGTTGCCCCGCTTGCAGAGCGCGAGCGGAAGAGGAATTGCCAGACGCGATGAACTTGGAAGCATTCAACGACAAACTCTCGGCCTTCGGTGACGTGGTCGGGCGGCGCCTGAAGGAGCTGTTCGGTTCCCATACCGAGCGCCAGGTCAAGGGGCTCAGCTCGATCGTCGCCGAGATCCTGAGTCTCGAGCCCTGGGCCAAGGGGCTCACGCCGGAGCAATTCCACGCCCAGACCGCGGAATGGAAGGCCGCGCTCGCAGACGGGCGCACGACGCTCGAAGAGATCATGCCGCGGGCCTTCGCGCTGGTTCGCGAAGCCAGCGTGCGCACGCTGGGTCTGCGCCACTTCGACGTGCAGATGGTCGGCGGCATCGTGCTGCATCGCGGCAACATCGCCGAGATGATGACCGGCGAAGGCAAGACCCTGGTCGCGACCCTGCCGCTGTACCTCAACGCGCTGTCGGGGAAACCGGTTTACCTGGTGACCGTCAACGACTACCTCGCGCGGCGCGACTGCGCCTGGATGAAACCGATCTACGATTTCCTGGGAGTGACGAGCGGAGCGATCCAGTCGAACATGCAGGCGCTCGAGCGCAAGCCGCTCTACGAGAACGACATCGTCTACGGCACGAACTCGGAGTTCGGCTTCGACTACCTGCGCGACAACATGAAGGTGCGCCTCGAGGACCAGGTCCAGCGCCACCTGACCTACGCGATCGTCGACGAAGTCGACTCGATCCTGATCGACGAGGCGCGCACGCCGCTGATCATTTCGGGGCCGGCCGAGGAGTCGAGTAGCAAGTACCTGCTCGCCGACCGCGTCGCACGGCGCCTGAAGCGGGACAAGCACTTCGAGGTCAAGGAAAAAGAGCGCCAAGTGTCTTTGCTCGAGGCGGGCATCGAAGCCTCCGAGCAACTCGTCGGCGTCGAATCGTTCTATTCGCCGGGCAACGAGGATTGGCCGCACTTCCTCGAGAACGCGCTGCGCGCTCACCACCTGTACGCGATCGACAAGGAGTACGTTGTCGAGGAGAGCGAGATCGTCATCGTCGACGAGTTCACTGGCCGCAAAATGCAGGGCCGGCGCTGGTCGGACGGTCTGCACCAAGCGATCGAGACCAAGCAAGGAATTCCGCCGCGCCAGGAAAACCAGACGTTGGCGACGATCACCTACCAGAACTACTTCCGGCTGTTCAAGAAGCTTGCAGGGATGACCGGCACCGCGCTGACCGAAGCCAGCGAGTTCTACAAGATCTACCGCCTGGACGTGATCCAGATCCCGACCAACCTGCCGATCGACCGGGCCGACCACAACGACGTGGTCTATTGCACCGAGCCCGAGAAATGGAAGGCGATCGTCGAGGAGATCACCAAGGTCCACGAGCTCGGGCAGCCGCTCCTGATCGGCACGACGTCGGTCGAAAAATCCGAGCTGCTGAGTGGCATGCTGAAGACGAAGCAGATCGCGCACGAGGTGCTCAACGCGAAGAACCACGAACGCGAGGCCAACATCGTGGCACTCGCCGGCGCGCGCAAGTCGGTGACGGTCGCGACGAACATGGCCGGCCGCGGAACCGACATCAAGCTCGGTGGCAACTTCGAGTGGCGCCTACGCCGGGCGCTGGAAGAAGCCAAGCTGCGCGAGGGCGATATCGAACATCTGGCGCAGATCGACGAGGTCCGCGCACGCGTGCGCGCGGAGTGCGACAAGGACCAGGCGCAGGTGCTCGAACTCGGCGGCTTGTACGTGCTCGGGACGGAACGCCACGAAGCGCGGCGCATCGACAACCAGTTGCGCGGCCGCTCGGGCCGCCAGGGCGACGCCGGCACTTCGCGTTTCTTCCTTTCGCTCGAAGACGACCTGATGCGGCGCTTCTATCGCGACTGGGTCAAGAGCGCGATGCAGCGCATGGGCATGAACGAGGGCCAGCAGATCGAGTCGCGCATGGTCTCGCGCGCGATCGAGAAAGCCCAGAAGAAGGTCGAGGACTACAACTTCGAGATCCGCAAGTCGCTGCTCGAGTACGACGAGGTGATGGACAAGCAGCGCAAGACGATCTACGGCGTGCGCCAGGAAGTGCTCGAGTCGATCGGCCTCAACGAAAAGGTCATGGCGATGATGGGTTCGGCGATCAACCGCGCCGCGGGTGTGCACAAACTCGACGCGGAGGGATTTGCGGGCTGGTGCCAGCGCACGTTTGGCGTCGAGGTCTCGAAAGCCGCGATCGACACGGCCGTCGACAACGAACCGAACATGGAACCGGTGATCGACGAGATCCGCGCGCTGTACGACGCGCGTGAGAAGGAAGTCGGCGCGGAAACGATGCGCCGGGTCGAGCAGTACCTGCTGCTCAATGCGATCGACAGCAAGTGGAAGGACCACCTGCACGCGCTCGATTCGTTGAAGACCGGCATCGGCCTGCGCAGCTACGGGCAGCTGGATCCGAAGAACGAGTACAAGCGCGAGGGCTTTCTGCTGTTCGAGAATCTGTTCGCCGCGGTCGAGGACGAAGTCGGCAGCCTGGTGCTGCGCATCCGCGTCGAAAAACCGCAGGCCACGGCCTGAGCCGATGAAATCGCGCGGTTCAGGCCCGTCGGTCGGGGCCTCAGCCGGATTCGCGCACGGCGCCGGAGTGGCCGACACCCGCGCGATCCGGGCCGACCCCAATCCGGGGCTTTTGCGCTGGCTGCTGCACGGCTTCTACGATCTCGTGTGGTTGTGCGCGGCTTTGCTGGCGTCGCCGTGGTGGGGGCTGCGCATGGCGCGTCATGCCGCCTTTCGCCAGTTGGTTGGCGAGCGACTCGCGCTTCGGTCGCTGCCGGCACCCGGGCCACGCCGGCGCGTGCTCGTGCACGGCGTTTCAGTCGGCGAGATCAAAGGCGCCGCGCCGCTGGTGCGACGGATTCTGGCCGAATTTCCCGATGCCGAAGTCGTGCTCAGTTCGACGACCAGCACCGGCCTCGCGGTGGCGCGACAGGTTTTTCCTGAACACGCCGTGGTGCGCTTCCCGCTCGACATTTCCTTTGTTGCGCGGCGCTTTGTCGCCACGCTACAGCCGGTCTGCGTCGTGCTGATGGAGCTCGAGATCTGGCCGAACTTCTTGCGCGAGTGCAATCGCGCAGGCGTGCCCGTCGCGGTCGTCAACGGCCGGATCACGCAGAAGAGCTTTCGCCGCTATCGCTGGTTTCGCAGGTCATTGCCGCAGTTCAATCGCATCTCGATCTTTTGCGTGCAGAGCGAGGCCTATGCAAAGCGCTTCGGCGCGCTCTCGCGCCGGCCCGAGCGTGTGCTCGTCACCGGCAGCATGAAGGCGGATGGCCTGACCATCGGCGAGCGCCATCCGCCCGCCCAACTTCGAGCGCTGCTGGGCGGCCGGCCCGGCGAAAAAGTGATTGTCGCCGGGAGCACGCACGATCCCGAAGAGGCCATCGTCGCGCGTGCCTGGCGCGCCGGCGCACCGGCCACGCGGCTGGTGCTCGTGCCGCGCCATCCGCAGCGCGCGCGTGAAGTGCAAGACGCGCTGGCCTCACTTGGCCTGCCCGTGCAGCTCTTGAGCGAGCTGCGCCGCGGCGAAGCCTCCGATCCGCGCCGGCCCGCGATCGTCGACACGATCGGCGAACTCGAGAACGTGTACGCCCTCGCTGATCTGGTCTACGTCGGCGGCAGCCTGGTGGCCCACGGCGGCCAGAACATGCTTGAGCCTGCGGCCCAGGGAAAAGCCGTGGTCTATGGGCCGCACGTCGACAACTTCCTGTCCGAGGCTGCGTTGCTCGAAGAGGCGGGCGCCAGCCGGCGCATCGCCGATGCCGCAGAACTCGAGCAGGCTTTCCGCGAACTCGTCTCCGACGACGGCGCGCGCATGCGCATGGGCCAGGCCGGACTGTCGGCCGTGGATCGACAGAAGGGTGCGACGGCGCTGACCCTGGCGGCGCTGGCGAGCCTGATTGCGCCTTGACCAAAGCCAGTCCAGGCCGCGCTTTCCTGACCCTGCACTGCGCGGTATCTTTCCCAGGCTCCGCGCCACGCGCCACGGGCTCCACAGCCCGTCGCACGCCCTAGGCGCAACCCCGTTTCAACCACTCGTACGCCCCCAAGATGACGTCGCGCAAACTGTTCACTTCCGAATCCGTGTCGATGGGCCACCCCGATAAGGTGGCCGATCAGATTTCCGACGCCATCCTGGACGCCTGCCTGGCCGAGGATCCCTCTTCACGCGTGGCATGCGAGACGCTGGTGACCACAGGCCTGTGTGTGGTTGCCGGCGAGATCACGACCGGTGCCAAGGTCAATTTCCAGGACGTCGCCCGCCGCACGATCCGCCGCATCGGCTACACCGACGACGAGTTCGGTATCAACGCCGACAGTTGCTGTGTCATGGTCGTCGTCGGACGCCAGTCGCAGGACATCTCCGTCGGCGTCACCGCGGGCGAGGGCCTGCACAAGGAACAGGGCGCCGGCGACCAGGGCCTGATGTTCGGTTTCGCCTGCGACGAGACCGATGTCCTGATGCCGTTCCCGATCTACTACGCGCACCGCCTGGTGGAGAAACTGGCCGAGCTGCGCGAGTCCGGCTCGCTCAAGTGGCTGCGCCCCGACGCCAAGAGCCAGGTCACCGTCGAATACGAAGGCGACGTTCCGGTGCGCGTGCACACCGTCGTGATCTCGACCCAGCACTCGCCCGACGTCAAGCACAGCGTGCTCGAGAAGAAGATCATCTCCGACGTGATCAAGGCCGTGATCCCGGCCAAGTACCTCGACAAGAAGACGATCTATCACGTCAACCCGACCGGCCGTTTCGTGATCGGCGGACCCCACGGCGACTGCGGTCTGACTGGACGCAAGATCATCGTCGACACCTACGGCGGCATGGGCCGTCACGGTGGCGGAGCCTTTTCCGGCAAGGATCCGTCTAAGGTCGACCGTTCGGCGGCCTACGCCGCGCGCTGGGTTGCGAAGAACGTCGTCGCCGCCGGTCTCGCCCGGCGCTGCGAAGTGCAAGTCAGCTACGCGATCGGCATCGCGAAACCGCTTTCGGTGCGCGTGGACACCTTCGGCACGTCGAGCGTGCCCGAGGCCACGATCGCGGCTGCCATCGAGGCGGTGTTCGACTTGACCCCGGCCGCGATCATCCGCGAGCTGGACCTCAAGAAGCCGATCTTCGAAAAGACGGCCTATCACGGGCACTTTGGCCGTCCGGAGTTCGCCTGGGAGAAGACCAATCGCGTCGCCGCGCTCAAGAAAGCCGTCGGCGCCAAGTCCGCGAAGTAGGCTGCCTTGGAATCATGGCCCCGCGGACCGGCGAGGTTCACGGGGCCTTTTCGTGCCCGGTGACTGCCGGGCGGCGATGGGGTACAACCCCAAAGACCGATCCGTCCACCTCCGCCAGCGCCCGACAAGGGTCCTGCTTCGTCGATGAAACTCTTCCGCCCTCTTGCTCGCGCCGCACGCGCGGGATTCACGCTGGTCGAACTGCTGGCCGTGATCCTGATCATCGGAATCCTGGCCGTGGCGCTGCTGCCCAGGATCCAGGAGGCCGTCGACCAAGCCGAGGTCACCGCCTGCAAGAAGAACATGCAGGAGATCTACAAGGGTTTCATGATGTTCCGCACGACGTACGACAGGACGCCGAACGAGTCCGGCGTCCGATTTTTCGCCGAGTTGATCTCGATGAAGGTCCTGGAGAACGACAGTCGCAGCGTCGACAAGTTGAATTGCCCCTCGGTGAAAAATCCGCCCGGCACGCAGGGAATGCCCAAGGAAGATTGGTACCGCGATCTCGCGCCGCTCGACGGGAGCTGGTCGTCCTACGCGGGTCGCGACAACAAGCTGCACCCGCTCAAGAAATTCTCGGGCAAGGAGCCGCTGGTCGCCGATGACAACGATGGCGGCATGAACCATTCCCATTCCACGGTCGTGCTCTACGGTGACGGCGCCCCGATAGCGTTCGAACTCGCCGAACTCATCAAAGAAGGCAAGCTCCAGGAGAAGGAAGACCTGCTCGTCGGGCCAGGCTCGCCGGTCGAGGACCTCCAGAAGCTCTCGCTGGACTAGCGCACTTTCAGTCTGCACTCTCCAGGACCCCGTGCGGCCGACCCGAAAGAAGCGGGGTGCCGGGCGGGGTCCTCGGCGTTCCTGATGAAACCCATCTCACTGCTGCGTTCGCTGCGGCCCCACCAGTGGGTCAAGAACGTCTTCGTTTTCGCCGCTGTCGCCTTCGCCTACGGGGAAGTCGGCCGCGTGCATGCGGCGAACCACGCAGACCTCGTCCACGCCATCGAGGCCTTCTTTGCGTTCTGCATGGGGGCCAGCGCGATCTACCTGGTCAACGACGTGCTCGACGTCAAGAGCGATCGCGCGCATCCTTCCAAGAAGCACCGTCCGATCGCCGCAGGCGAAGTCTCCGTGCCGCTGGCACTGGCGACGAGCGCGATTTGCATCGCGGCCTCGCTTTTCCTCGGCTGGCTCGCCGGCGATCACAGCTGGTCGGTTGCCTGGGTGGTCGGCGGCTACATCGCGCTCAATTTCGCCTACAGCATCCGACTCAAGCACCTGGTGCTGATCGATGCTTTCTGCATCGCCGGCGGATTTTTGCTGCGCGTGCACGCCGGCGGCATCGCGGCTAATGCGAGGATTTCGCACTGGCTGCTCCTGTGCACCCTCTTCCTGGCGCTGTTCCTGGCGTTGTGCAAGCGCCGCGCGGAGATCGAACTTCTCGGCGACGAGCGCGGCGCGCACCGCGCCAATCTGTGCGAGTACACCGTCGGCTTCCTCGACCAGCTGGTGACCGTGCTCGCGGCGGTGACGATCGTCAATTACACGATGTACACGGTCGCCGAAGAGACGACGCAGAAGTTCGGCGCCGATCATTTGCTCGTGTGGACCGTGCCATTCGTCGTGTTCGGGCTCGCGCGCTACCTCGTGCTCGTCCACCGGCACGAGTTGGGCGAGGAACCGGAGAACGTGTTGCTGTCGGACCCGCCGGTACTCGCGTGCATCGCCCTCTGGGCGACTGCGTCTGCAGTGATCCTCGGCCTGACCTCGTAGCCCAGTCTGCTGGCTGGCCCGTGCTAGGCCGAGTCGCGCTTGAGCTCGTGCA
>JAYUOR010000508.1:0-3200 GCA_043760765.1 Planctomycetota bacterium
GGCTCTATGTGCTCGACAAGTTTGAATCGGCGATCTCTATGGTCGACACCGTCGCCGAACTCGAAGTCGCGCGCGTTCCGTTCCACGACGCGAGCCCCGCCGCGATCAAGATCGGCCGCAAGCACCTCTACAACACGCGCAAGAATTCCGGACTCGGCCAGATCGCCTGCGCGTCCTGCCACGTCGATGCACGCATGGACCGTTTGGCGTGGGACCTCGGCGATCCGGCGGGCTCGAACAAGGCGACGACCGGACAGAACCTCGGCGCGAGTCTTCCGGGGCTCAGCACCGGATTCCAGCCCTTCCACTCGATGAAGGGCCCGATGACCACACAGACGTTCCAGGACATCGTCGGCAAGGAACCGCACCACTGGCGCGGCGACCGCGACGGTCTCGAGCAGTTCGGTCCGGCTTTCCTCGGACTGCAGGGCGACGACGCGACGCTCTCGGTCACGGAGATGCAGGAGTTCGAGAACTTCCTGGCAACGATCTTCTACCCGCCGAATCCGTTCCGCAATTTCGACAACACGTTGCCGACGAGCCTGCCGCTGCCCGGACACTTCAAGACCGGCCGCTTCGGAGCCGCGGGCACGCCGTTGCCCAACGGCAACGCGGTCAACGGCCTTGCGATCTATCGCGCGCCGCGCCTGCTCGACGGCGGAACTCTTGCCTGCGCGACTTGCCACACGATGCCCACGGGCATGGGCACGGACTATCGCCTCGTCGCCGGCGGACTGCAGCCGTTTCCTGTGGGCGCCCAGGGCCAGCACCACCACATGCTCGTGTCCGTCGATGGCGTGACCAACATTTCGATGAAGGTACCGCAGGTGCGCAACGCCTACGAGAAGACCGGCTTCAACGCGACGCAGCTCCTGAACACAGCGGGCTTCGGCATGTTGCACGACGGCAGCGTCGATTCGATCGAGCGCTTCGTGGCCGAGCCCGTGTTCCAGGTCACCAGCGACCAGGAAGTCGCCGATCTGACCGCGTTCATGCTCGCGTTCTCGGGCAGCGATCTGCCAACCGGTTCGCCGACGAATTTCCTCGAGCCTCCCGGCACGGCAAGCAATGATTCGCCGGCCTCGGTCGGCAAGCAGACGACGCTGGTTTCGCTGGCCGGCGCGCCGCCTGTGCAGATCGCACTGATCACGAGCATGGAACAGCTCGCGATCAACGGGAAGATCGGCCTCGTCGCGAAGAGCCGGCAGAGTTCGCTGGCGCGCGGCTATCGCTACGTGCCCGCGAGCAACACCTGGCAATCGGACCGCGCGGCGCTGACTCATACCGATGCCGCGTTCCGCGGATTGGCCGCCATCGGCAGCGAAATCACGTTCACGGTCGTGCAGAAGGGCACGGAAATTCGCCAGGGCATCGACCGCGATCTCGACGGAACGTTCGACCGCGACGAACTCGACGCCGGCACCGATCCCGCCGATAACCAAAGTCACCCGGGCGGTTGCACACAGGTCATGCCGAATGCGCCGACGGCACTTGTCGCGAGTCCGGTCTCCCCGACGCAGATCTCGCTGTCGTGGACCGACAACTCGATCAACGAGGACGGCTTCAACGTCGAGCGCGCGCTCGCCGGCAGCGGAGTCTGGTCCTTCGTCGGATCGACGGTTGCCGACGCAACGACGTTCCCGGACGCCACGGTCGCGTGCGGAACGAACTACGACTATCGCGTCAGCGCGTTCAATTGCGCCGGCGCTTCGGGCACGGCGCAAGACACTGCCTCCTCGGGCGCATGCTGCGCCGCGCCGGTCGTGTACTGCACGCCGAAGGTCAACTCGCTGGGCTGCACGCCGGCGATCGGATCGACGGGAAGCTCGAGCGCCGCCGCGGCGAGCGGCTTCGTCATCAGCGGCAGCAATGTGCGCAACCAGAAGCCGGGGCTCTTGCTCTACGGCACGAACGGACGCGCCTCGGGTGCGTTCGGCGGCGGCACGCTGTGCATCAACGCCGCGGTCAAGCGCGCGCCCGGCACAAGTGCGGGCGGCAATCCCGCGCCGACCAACGATTGCTCTGGTGTGTACTCGTTCGACATGAACGCCTTCGCGAGTGGCGCCCTCGGCGGCAACCCGCCCGCGGCGCTGACTCAAGTCGGCACGACCGTCGACTGCCAATGGTGGGGCCGCGACCAGGGCTTCCTGGCGCCGAACAACATCACGTTGACCGCGGGCTTGGAGTACGTGGTCTGCCCGTAGGCGTATCGCGGAGTCAGGCTCCACTCCGAACTATTTTCGTCGCCCAGGCCCAGCACGGCGTGGGCGGCGGAAACAGCTCGGAGTGGAACTTGACTCACTACGTCCGCCCCGGATCAGTGCGCGGATTCAAGTAGCGCAACAAGCGCACGCGTCTCCGGATGATCGGGTCCGAGTTCGCGCTCCAGTTCGGCGCGGGCGCGCGTGGCGAGTTTCTTTGCCTGCGCGGGATCGCTCGTCCAAAGCAGCGCCGCCAGGTGGGCGCGAGCGATCGCGGGCACGGACTCTGCATTGGGCAGGCCCTTCTCGAGGTTTGCCAGCGGATCGAGATGCGTGCGCGCGCTCGCTAGATCTCCGCCGGCCTCTGCGACGATGCCCTCGGCGAGGATCGTCCACACGCCGGCCGTCGAAGTGATGTCGGCGTTGCCGCGCAATTCGACGCTGTGCGCCATCAGGGCCCGCGCACCTTCGACGTCGTTTTTTCGCGCGCGAAGACGCGCCAGCAGTGCGACGGTCTGGCTCTCAGTCAGGTCGTCGACCGGACTGTTCGCTGCGGACATGATTTCGAGCGCCGAATTCAGTTCGTTCTCCATCGCAGCCCAATCGGCGAGCGCTTCATGGGCTCGCGCCCGTCGGACGCGAACCGACAGCGCCCGAAGGCTCGCCTCGCCGGCAGCCGCTTCAATGTTCGGTCCAAGGGTCTTGTACAGCTCGAGCGAATCCTGCCAGCGAAAAACCCGCTGGTACAGCTGGCCGCGCCGCTCGGCGCTGCGCAAGGCGTACTCGTAGCTGGGCGGCGCGAAGCCGGCAAACAGCTCGGAGGCACGCTCGAAGAGCAGGATGGCCTCCGGGATCCGACCGCTTTCCTGCACAAGGCAAGCCCTGTTGAACAGCATCATGGAGTACCGCGGCCCGGCTGCTCCGTTCAAGCGCTGTTCTTCATTCAGCGCCTGGTCGCTGGCTGCGATGGCTTCGTCGAGCCGCTGCAACTTCTGCAAG
>JAYUOR010000509.1:0-8312 GCA_043760765.1 Planctomycetota bacterium
ATCTGTTATTCCGTGACAGAGCCTAAGGTCCGCGGCGAGTTCGAGCGCGGACGGATAACGGCCTTCGCGATCACGCGCCATCGCGCGCCGCACCAACGACTGTGCGTTGGCGCTTGTCCGTGGGTCGAGTTCGCGCAGCGAGCGCGGCTGCTGCTGGCGCACGGCGTCGAGCACCTCGAGGAAGGTCTTGCCTTCGAAGGGCCGCACTCCCCCGAGACCCTCGTAGAGCACGACGCCGAAGCTGTACACATCCGTGCGCCGATCGACGCGCGCCTCTGTCATCGCAGCTTGTTCGGGCGACATGTAGTAGGGAGTCCCCAACGGCTCCCCCGAGAGCGAGAGTCCAAGATCGCCGTCGCCCTTCGCCAGGCCGAAGTCCGCGACTACCGCCTTGCCGTCCTTGCGAACGAGGATATTCGAGGGCTTGATGTCGCGGTGCACGAGTCCGACCTCGTGGGCAGTCGCCAACGCGCGAGCCACCGGCACGAGCAGTTCCGCGAGTGCAACTTCGTACGACTTGCCCTGCACTCGTTCGATCGGCCAGCCCACGGCGCGCGCAAGATCCTCAGCGCTGCGTACGCCGGCCGCGGGCAATTGAGCGAAGACTTGACCCAGCGTCGGGCCTTCGACGAATTCCATGGCGAGATAGGGATGGCCAAGTCCGACGCCGACGCCGTGGATTTGCACGATGTGCGGGTGCGAGAGACGCGCGACCGCGAGCGCTTCGCGCCGAAATCGTTCGACGTGGCGCTCGTCGAGGGCCAGCCCCGGTCGCAGGATCTTCAGCGCCACCGGGCGGTGCAAGTCCAGCTGTGTGGCCAAGTAGACGATCGCCATGCCGCCACGTCCGATTTCGCGCTCGATGCGAAAGCCGTCAAAGACCGTGCCCGGACCAATCGGCAACGGCGCGGGACCGCCGCCCTTGAGGCCGACTTCGAGCATGCGCAGGCAGCGCGCCAGCTCGCCGCGCGTGCTCTCGGGAGCCTCCGCGATCAAGTCCTCGGGCCCGCGCTTGTCGCCGCGCGAAAGGCGCTCAGCGTAGCGCGCGACGAGTTCATCGAGCCGGTCGTCCAGGGATTGGGTGCTCATGCCGGAGTAGAGCGCGGGCCCGGCTTCGATTCGTCGCCGAAAGTTGAAAAATCGCGCCCGGCTTCGCGCTCCCAGGCCTGCAGCGCGCGCCGGAACAGGGAATGCACGGCAACTTCGCTCCGGTTCAGGCGCGCGGCGGTCTCGGCAGCGGAAAGACCTTCGAACTGGCGCAGGCCGATCACCCGCCGATGTTCGCCCGACAGACGCAGGAAAGCGCGCTCCAAGAAAAGCCGCGTGTCGGCCACGGCAGCGCGCGTGGCCGGGCCCGCGGTCGCTGCAGGCAGATCGCGCGCTGTGATCCCGCTGCGCGAAAAGTCGCTGGCCTGCAGTCGTACTTCGCACGCCGCGCGCTTTCGCGCACGACTCGCGCGCGCGGCATCGATCGCGGCGTGGCGCACGAGCAGCGCGAGCCAGCGCGCGAATGCGGCCTCGCTCGGCTCCTCTTCAGGCCAGCGCTCGCGATCCTGCCAGGCCCGCAGCAGCGCCTCTTGGACGAGATCGTCGACTTCGAGCCGGCGCAACAGCGCGCGGCCAGCGCAATGCACGGCCACCCAGCGCATGCGCTCGACCTGCGCACCCAATCGCTCCGCCGCGTCCTGCACACGCAGAGCCTAACAGCGTGCGGCCCGGCGTGAGTCAGCGGCGCGCGCCCAGCGGTTGGCCGACGCCGACCACCTCGAAGCCCGCCGGCGTCGTTCGCCAGCAACCTAGCTCGATGCCGACATGGGGTTCAGGCACCGCGATCAACGTCAGCCAGGAGCCGCTGTCGTTCAAGCGATCCTTGGACGAGGGCATGAGCGGGCCGCGCGGATGGCTGTGCCAGACGCCGACGATCGAAAGGCCCAGGCTCCGCGCACCGTCTTCCGCGGCCAGCACGTCGAGCGGATCGATCTCGAAGTGCGCGCGCGGTTCTCGACTCACGTTGCGTCCAGGTGAAAGGGCCGTCACTTCGACCTCGCGCCCGCGCAGCTTGCCGAGCAGCAGGCCGCAGGCTTCGTTGGGAAGCGCGAGGCGCGTGCGCTCCTCGATCTCACGCCACAGGATGGCAGGCAGGATCAGCATGGCGAAGTTCCTAGTCCGCGATGCTGCGCCGGTCACCGAGGCCGTCGGGACGAATAACACAGCCGGCCGGCAAGCCCTACAGATCGCTGGCCAGGTCCTCGCCCAGTGCGGCGCGGTTCGCGGGCGAGAGCTCGGTTTCGACCTTGAGCATCGCAAGGTCCGACCCGATCGCCCAGGGCACCTGCCCACGCACGTCGAACTTGAGGTAGTGCACGCTGGACAGCCGCGTCTCGCCGAGCTGGCGCGGATCGACCTTCGCGCGCACCAGCGTGCCGTTGGGCAGCCGGGCATACAGCGCCGCCGGCAGCAGGGTCCATTCGGCGAGCTTTTTCTGGCGCTCCTCGGCGTCGACGATTTCGATCAACAGCGTGCAGCCCAATTCACCGGGCGCACCCAGCAACTCGTTGTAGGTCTCGAGCTCGTGGCGGATGTCCGCCTCGCGCACGATGCGCTCGGCGCGCATCATTTCCTGAATCTGATAGCGAATCGTCGCCGTGTTCTCGAACAGGAAGGTCAACACGCCGCCGACATGGATGCGGCGCGGCGCCTTGATCGCCATGACCTCGGCGCGCAAGCGCTCGCGTTCGGTTTCGTAGCTGACGTAGTCGAGCAGACTTTCGCGCGGAACGGATTTCATGGTCGCGGTGGCAGAAGTATTCGAATGCGGGCGGATGCGGATCGGCCGCAGTCTACCCCGCAGCGACGCTCGACGTTCGCGGTGATCACAGTCCCATGGTCTGCGCCATGCGCGTCCACTCGGGATTGTCCGGCTCCAAGTCCATGGCTCGACGCAGGGCCGCGGCTGCGGCCGGCTTGTCGCCATTCAAGAACAAAGCCAGCGCAGCGGCGGCTTGAACACGCGCGTCCTCGGGCAACAAAGCAACGGCCTGCGAGCTGAGCTTGAGCAGCAGCGCCTTGTCCACGTCGGAAAGGTCGCCGGGAAACCTGGCGAAGACCCCGACAGTGTCCAGCGTGAATCCAACCTGCAGCGCGGGATCGATCGGCAGATAGCTTGCGGCCTTTGCGATCGTGGCGCGCAGATCGGCGCGCTTGGAGCGCGCAACGATCAATTGCTGGGCCGCCTCGAGTTCGTCGGCGCGCTGCAAGTGCATGGCCGAAAGGGCGCGATAACCATCGAACAGCAGTTCGGGATGGCGCTCCTCCTCGAGGAATCGCACCAGCGGCCCTGGATTAATCTCGCGCGCGGCTTCGAAGTGCTCCTGGATCGCAGCCAGCTTCGCGGCGTATTCCTCGCGACGCATGAAAAGGCTCTTGCGTTTCGTGTCGCGCTTGCGGATCGCTTCGATCTGAGCCTCGTAGCCGACGTGATCGCCGAGGGCCGCCAGCTTGATGGCGTAGCGCGTGCGCAGTTCGAGGTCGTCGGGCCTTGCGCTCAGCTGCCTGCCGAGATCGGGCAGCGTACCTTCGTTGCGCAGCACGCGCGCCACTTCGTCGCAGCCGCGTGGCTTGGGTTGATAGCCGTCGAGACGGTCGATCGCGCGGCCCTCCGTGTCGAAGCACAAGAGCACCGGCAGCGCAGCCACGCCGAAGCGGTCCGCCAGCATCTTCCCCGCACCCTGCTCGCCGTCGGCGTTCCAGGCCAGAACAGGTTGAAGTGATTCCAGCAACTTCGCGTCGCTCAAGGTGTCCGCTTCGAGCCGCGCGCACCAGGGCGAGCCTTGCGACCACAGGTAGATCAGAACTGCGCGCTTCTCGGCCTTCGCTTTCGCGCCGAGCGCTTCATACGTGCCGGTCTGCCAGGCCAGTTGCCCGCGCACGCGCGCCGACTGAGGCACTGGGGTCGCGCTTGCCGGGTCGGTGCTCCCCGGCACGCAGCAAAGCACGAGCGCTGCCCAGGCAGTGAGCTCGGAAAAAGGTGTCATCAGGACTCGAGGCAACGTCATGGCTCGCCGCTCAATTGTCCGCCAGCCGCTTGGCGCGCACGAAGTTGGTGACGAACTGCAGCGCCGAAAAATCGAAAACGTTCTGCGAGGCCTTGAGCGCGTTGTCCCACCATTTCTCGTTCTGCGTGCGGCGCCAGGTTTCGAAGTCCATGCCAAGGTGATCGAAGGCAAAGGCGATCCGCTCCTCGCTGGTCTTGACGCCCGGGGCGACTTCGAGTCCCTGCAATTCGAAGTGGTTCGCCGAATCCAGGATCAGGCCGTGGCCGGAACGGAACGCCGCCGCAAGATTGCCGCCACCCCAGCGCGCCAGCGCCTGCGGACTGTCGATCAGGACCTCGCAGCGTTCGGGCTCGAGCACTTCGATCAAGTGCGAGCCCTCGAGGTGATACATCGGCTCGCAGTCGGGCTTGAAGACATCCTTGAGGTAGGGATTCGTGGGATCGACCGCGCGGGCGACGACGTCGTCGAGCACTTCGCTCGGGGTCTCGAAGTGACGCAGGATGCCCGGGTGGACGCGATCGATCGTCTCGGTCAACGACCAGCACGAGCCGAACAGCACGCCGCCTGCGCGCACGTACCAGGCGATGCGCAGGGCGTCCTTGGGTTCGATTTCACCGGTGCAATTCGAGACGTAGATCGCGCCCGGATGCAGTGCGGCTTCGGCAAGCTTCGAAGCCTGCGTCGTGCGGTGCGCGATCTTCAGTTGATCGAGCACGCGCTGGATGTGGTCGCCCCGGCTGTCGAGCACGACGACATCCAGATCCTCGAACACACCGGCGGCTTGGGCCGCGTAGCCGTAGCGCTCGCGCCGCTGCTTGGCCGCGGCCGGATCGACGAGTTGCGCGCGCTTCTCGTTTGCCTTCCACCAGGCTTCCCAGGCGGCGCGCTCCTCAGGCAAGTGGGCCTTGAACTGTTGTTCGAGGAACACGAACGCCGTGCGGCGCACGCAAGGATCCGCATCGCCCAGGGCGCGCATCAGCGCCGGCACGGCGTCCTTGTTCATCAGCCAGCACAGTCCGACGGTGGCGCTCGCACGCTGGCGCCAGTCGGCGTTCGACAACAGCGCCTGCAACGGCGCGAGCGCGGCGGAATCGCGGGTCTTGCCCAGCGAAACGGCCGCGCAGGTCACGACCGCCCAATTTCCATCGTCGAGCGCTCGGCCAAGCGCGATCGCCGCGCCAGGAAGCTCGGGTACGCCGAGTGAAACGGCGGCTTCCTCGCGCACGCCGGCATCTGGATCATTGGCGACGCTCTCGGTCAGCACGGCGAACAGCGCGCTGTCCTTCGCGCCCAGAGCGCGAACCAGTTCGCAGAGCGCGATCACGCGCACGCTCGCATCAGAGTCCTTCGCGGCCAAGCCGAGCACGGCCTCGCGTCCCCCCGGGGTCGCGTTGCGCAGGACACCGACGATCGCGGCCTTGCGCACGTTGGGGTGCTTGTTCGACAGACCCGCGACGAGCAGCGGGGACAGCACGCCGGCCATCGGGGATTCCACGGCCAGCCCGCGCGCGAGGGCCGCGTACAGTCGAATCGCCCGGGATTCGGCTTCAGGGGTCGCAAGCGGCCCCAGCTGCGCGAAAGCCTCGAGTTGTTTGGCCGGCTGCACCGGCCGTCCGAGCTTTTCCAGGCTGCCCATGCTTGCCACGCTCGCCGCGATCAGGCGTCGCTCGAGTACGTCCGGCACCTGGGCTTCGTGCAGCGCCTTCAGCAGTCCGGTGATGAAATGGGCGTCCCCGCTAGCCGTGATCGCATCGAGTGCCAGCGCGATCAGTTCGGCGTCGCCGCCCTTGAGCAGTTCAGCGAGCACGTCGTCGGCAAGTCCCTGCGGCATGGCGGCGATGCACTGAGCGGCCGCGGCGCGCACACTGCGGTCCTTCGACTTGAGGCCGCGTTGAATCACGCCGCCCGCTGAACCGTCGGCACTTGCCCGCGCCACGATGGCCAAGGCCTCGAGAGCGCGCGCGGCGCTCTTGCCGGCAGTCAATTTTGCGAGTTCGGCCGTGCCCTTGAACGGCGCAATTTTGGCCAGCGTCCGCGCTCCGGCGCGCCGCATGCGCAGCACCGGACCGTCGATGCACAATCGCACCAGCTGCGCCACGGAAGAGTCACCGCCACGGTCGGCCAGTGCCAGCGCGGCCTTCTCGCTGACCTCCCAATCCTTGTCGGCGAGCGCGCCCAGCAACAGCTTTTCGTTCTGCGTATCGGGAGAAATTCGCAACGCTTCGATCGCGGCCAGGCGCTCGGCGACCACTTTGGACTTGAGCCCGCGCGCGGGATCCGCCGGCTCCTGCGCGAAGAGCCACGCCGAAAGCAAACACAGCGCGAGTGCGCACAGCGCGCCCACACCACGACTCCGGGCTCGTCCACGGCTCCGGCCAGTTTGCATGGGCCCATCCTGCCTTCACTCGGAAGCGGAATCCAATCCGCCGCGAAGTCAGGGGCCTGGCGGCGTCCGGAGTTTCAAGTCGCCGAAGACCAGATAGGTTGACACAACGCCGGCTGGGCGGGCTTTGACGACGGCTGCAGCCCATGCTCGGCGGATCGGACTATGGACAAGTCGTATTCGCCAGATTCGGCGTGCCCCGGTCGGTGTTCGTGACGCTGATCTGCGTCGATGCGGTGCACCAGTTGAGCGGATCGTCGTTGGCCGTTCCGTCGAGCACGCCCGCCTTGAGGTTGAGCGCGCGTCCCGGGGTGCTCGGCCACGGCGCGCCGGCCAAGTAGTTGACGCGATCGATCTCGAGGCCGTTGCCGTCGATCAGCACCACCTCGTCCGCGCTGTTGCCGAGCACGAAGTTCGAGTACGTGTACAAGATACTGACCCCGCCGTTCGTCAACGTGTTGGCGTTGATGCCGAGCACGCGGTACTGCCCCGCCGGAATCACGATGCCTGCTCCGCCATTGGTCAGGACGTGCGCATCACTGCCGTCGTCGCGCAGGGTCCAGCCCTCGATGTCGATCGGCTGCGCCGTGGTGTTGTAGATCTCGATCCACTCGCCGTTGGCGTCGCTCACGAACGTCGGATCCTTCATGATCTCGGTGACGATGATCGTTCCGGAGACCGGCGGCGGCGGCGGCAGCGTGACCGAGGACGGACAGATCTGCGCTCGAAGCGCATTCGACAAGCCGACGTGTGTTCCATCGGGCGCGGCGTTGTCGCGGAACCAGACCTGGAAGTAGTAGGTCAGCCCAGCGTCCCCCGGCACGAGTGGAAAGCTCCAGCTCCCAGCCCCGGCAGCATCGAGCGGTTGCCCGGTCAGGCGATGGATCGGCGCGGCGACGTAGAGCGTTCCACCGTAGAAAGGTGCCGAACCTGGATTTTGCGAATACAGGCACAGCGCAGGCTTGTTCGGAACGCCGCCGGACACGCTCACGAAGAAATCGTTCGTGTAGACGCTGGGAGTGCCCTGGGAGTCCATCACCGGCAAAGTCCCCGCCGACGTCAACTTGCCGCTGCCGAAGGGAATCGGCGCGGGGCAGGACTCGGGGTCGTTGTCGTTGACGGCACCAGGAGTGCCGAAGTCCGCCGTAGACCATGCACTCAAGGCCGCTGCGAAATTGGACGGCAGGGCAGCCTGATTCGGCAGGATCCGCTCGACCGATTTCCCGGCTTGGATAGGCACTCCGGCTCCGCCCCAGGAAAGCGTTTCGATCAACACGTTGGCAGCGCTGCGAATCGAAAGCGAACTGACACTGTTCAGCAATCCAAACTGCTCCCAGGGTGCGCCCAGGTCGACAAAGACGTTGCCGTTGCGCGATTTTCGTCCATCGACGCCTAGCAAAAAGTGCTCGCCGGGAGCCAGGAGGACCGGGCTGGCGACGGTGAACGAACTCACACCCGATTGGACCTTCAAGCCTGCGAGCGAAATCGGTGCCTGCGCGGTGCTCTCGAGTTCGATCCACTCGCCGTAGATGTCGTTCGACGCCGCCGGATCGACCAGCGCTTCGCCGATCACGAGATCGACCGTGCCTGCCGCCGCCACGGGATGTTCGAAGGTCGTGAAGTTGACGGTCTCGCCACCCACGGCGCGCGTCGCGTGGAACGTGAGGCCGTCGCTGACCAGCACAATGCTGCTGTTGACGGCTGTGAATCCGCCGGCGCCATTAGCCGTGTCGCCTTCGGTCGTGCACCATTGAACGCGCGCGGCCGCAGTAGAGTTCCAACGGTTGGTCACGGTCTTGGTCGGGTGCCCGTAGGAATTATTGAAGCCCGCGGACTCGATCACCATCGCGGGCGCGAGGTTGCCGACGACTTCG
>JAYUOR010000510.1:0-3194 GCA_043760765.1 Planctomycetota bacterium
CGTTCGCCGCTCGCCTGACATGAGAATTCTCGTCCTCGCCACCAAGCCGCTCGCTCTGCGTTCCGGGGACGGATTGCGCTTCGTGAACATCGCGCGAGAGCTAAGGCCACGGCACAGCTTCGAACTGTTGTGTTTCGCCAAGCCGGGCCAGGCAATCGAGGGGGAGTCGGCGCAGGTCTTCGAGAAGATCACAGCGTTGCCATTTCCGAGCGAGCCCCCGCGTTCGCTGTCCGCGCGCGTCCTGTCTTCGCTCTCGCCCGAGCACTTCATGCCCGAGAGTCCAAAGCTGAAGCGCGCGCTCGAGGGCATTCTCGCGGCCTCAACCTGCGACCTGATCCTCGACATCGGCGGATTGATGCTGCGCAACCTGCCGCCGAAGGAATCGTCGCCGCCCGTGGTCGTCGACTCGATCGACGAACCCGGCATCACTTTCGAGCGCGCGCTGAAGCACGCTTCGCTGAGCGAGAAGCCGCGCCTGTGGCGCACCCTGTGGCTCTACTCGCGCATCAATCGCCAGATCAGCACACGCGCGCGCGCCAATGTCTACGCCTCGGATCTCGATGCCGCCTATTACGCGCGCCGTTTTCCCGACGCGCGCGTGGAGTCGATTCCCAACGGAGTGCACGCGGACTTCTTCCATCCGTCCTCTAACGCGCCTGATCCGAATACGATCGCCTTCGAAGGCAACCTGGGGTTCGAGCCCAACGTTGACGCCGCGCAGTATTTGTGCCGCGAGATCCTGCCGCGGCTTTGGACCGAGCATCCGGGGCTGCGCGCGTCGTTGATCGGCAGGGAGCCAGTCGAAAGCGTGCGCGCCTTGGCTTCGGAGCGCGTCAGGGTCACGGGCACGGTCGTCGATGTCCGCGAGCATCTGTGGCGCGCGAGCGTCTTTGTTTGCCC
Source organism: Planctomycetota bacterium (assembly GCA_043760765.1). Lineage (GTDB taxonomy): Bacteria > Planctomycetota > UBA1135 > UBA1135 > JADJQU01. The sequence goes on from JAYUOR010000510.1 coordinate 901, forward strand.
GATGCGCCTGGGCGCCGGCATCAAGAACAAGATTCTGCAGGCCTGGGCCATGGGCATGCCAATCGTCGCCACGTCGCAGGCGATGGGCGGGCTCGAGGCGCGCGACGGCGAGAACGTCTTGATCGGCGACGATGCAGGCAGTCTGGCGCGGGCCGTCAGTCGCCTGCTCGCCTCGCCTGAGTTGTGCAGCCGGCTTTCGTCGAGCGGAAGGAGACTCGTGCTCGAAAAATACACCTGGAAGATCCAGGCGGATCTCTTCGAGCGACTGTTTCGCGACGTGGCTCAGTCGCGATAGCGGCCGGCGACTCGCCCGAGCAGTGCTTCGAGCGGTCCTTGCTGGCGCGCCTTGAACCAGCGTTGCGTCAGCGGCGTCATCAAGGCGATGTAGAGCACGAAGGCAAGCAGGCCCGCGCCCATGGGCCATTCGTGATCGCCAAAGTACCGGTGGAGCAGCGCGTACGCGATCGCAAGGTGCAGCAGATAGTGCGTCAACGTCGCGCGCCCGAAGGCTCTGAAGAAACCCGCCGGCGACTTGGGCCGCGGCCCTTCGAACTGCCACCAGACCAGCGCTGTCAGGATCGCGCCGGCCGTGCTGCCGGCGGAAATCATCAGCGGAATCGAAGTCGGGCTGCCGTTAGTGCCCCAATTCAAGAGCAGGTGCGCAGCCAGCGATCCGAAACTCTCGGCGCGATCGACGGTGATCGCCGCGTAGATTTGCATCAGGACCGCGACGCCGAGAAAACCGAAGAATGTTCTGCGCGCCGCGCGCGCTCCCGCGAATCCAACGCTGGCCAGCACGACGCCGAGCAGCGGGAACGCGAGCCAAGGGACAAGCGGATAGTTCCCGTCGAAGAATAGATAGCGCAGGCCCGACATGTCGAAACGCAGCGAACCCGTGTGAACTCCGTCGTCGGTCCAGTCGCTGACGTAGTAGCCGGCCAAGAGCTGGGTCAACACCGGCGTCGCCGCGAGCAGGGCCAGGATCGCGATGATCGAGTAGCGCGGCCGCAAGCGCGCGGCTATTCCCGCCACGAGCGTCATGCAGGCCAATGGCCGCAGGACTTCCGTACTCCAGCACGTGGCCGCAAGCGCGTAGCCGAGGACGAAAAGGGCCAGCGCGCGCCGCAACAGATAGAAGTCGAGTCGACGCGAAGCCTTGGCGCGCGCCGTGAGCAGCGCGATCGAGAATCCAACCGTCGTGCAGAACAGCGCGGCGGATTTCGCTTCGAGCAGCCAGACCAGACCGCCGACCAGACGCTCCCAAAGCGGGCCGCCATCCGCCCCAGGGACAAGGTGGACGTACATCATTCCAAGCAGCGCCAGACCGCGCGCGGTGTCGAGCGCGGGCCAACGATCTTCAATCGTCCTCACGGGCGGTCGTGCAGATTGCGGCGTTGCGTCTCCGACGGAGGCTTCCGGCACAGCCCGTGGATACGAACGCGTCGGACATCCGGCATAGAAGCGTCCAGGCAAGAGCCGCTCGTGCTTCATGACCACGCTGTGCGCGGCCACCTCCGCGCCCGCGCCTATATCGCAGCCATAGAAGAGCACCGCGCCCGCTCCGATCGTGGCGCGGCGGCGGATCGTGATCCGATCGATTTTGAGCACGCGATCCTCGAAGGTGTGCGCCTGGAACGTGCCGACCACGGTGGCTTCGTCCTCGATGACGAGCATGTCGGGATCGACGACCTGCGCGAAGCCCGCGCCGAGCACCGTTCGCTTGCCGATGCGACAGCCCATCGCGCGCAGGTACCAGGGCAAGAACAGCGTGCCTTCGAGCAGCGAGAGAATCGCGTGGGCGTATTGTGTCCAGGCAACGTAGTGGAAATCCCAGCGGCTGCACCAGCACGACCACAGCGCGTGCCGTCCGGGTTTGACCCGGCCGAGCAGCAGCCATTTCATGGCCAGCACGACTCCGCACAGGAGCGACGCGGCGAAAAGTGTGGCCAAGGGCACGCGCACAAGGGCGGTGAACCACGGGTTCTGCTCGATGGATCCGCTGCAGGCCACTTCGTACCACAGGAGCGCGACGAAGAGCGGCACGCTCGGCAGTGCGAAACGCAGCAACTCCCAGAACACGCGCGTCGCGAAGCGCAGCGCACCGGGCGAATGCGTCAAGTGCCGTCCGAGTTTGTCCGCTTCCTCGCCGTGGCCGCGCGGAAGTTCGAAGGCCGGATGACCGAACCACGAGGTTCCCGCGCGGATGTGCGCGGGATCCGCGTTGGTCGAAACGCCGATCAATACGTCGTCTGGGAGAACAGCGCCGCAGGGAATCACCGCGTGGTTGCCGATGA
>JAYUOR010000511.1:0-8297 GCA_043760765.1 Planctomycetota bacterium
CGAACGCGTGGCGCTCAATACTCCCGGCGTAAGCAAGGTCGAGAATGCGATCGAGGTCAACCCCAACGCCTGAGCATCTGAGTCACTTTCCAACGCGGCTTTGAGCTGCGAGGAGTTCACGAAATGAAAGTCAATGAACTGATGGTGCGCGATGTCAAGTCCTGCTGGAACGCGGACAGCACGAACCGCGCGGCGCAACTGATGTGGGAGAACGACTGCGGATTCGTGGTCGTGCTCACCGAGGAACGCCTTGTGGCCGGGGTGATCACCGATCGTGACGTCTGCATGGCGGCGTACACGACTGGGCGGCCCTTGAGTTCGATCCCCGTCAGCGAAGTAATGTCGCGCGACGTGAAGTGCTGCGGACCCGACGACGACATCCAACGCGTCAGCTCGACGATGCGCGCGAATCAGGTGCGGCGTCTGCCCGTTGTGGACGGTCAGGGAATTCCCGTCGGCGTGATCTCGCTGAATGATCTGGCCTGCCGCGCCGCGGCGGAGCGGGGCATGCCGGTTCGGGACGTCAGCCAGGATCTGGTCGCCCTGACTCTCGCGGATCTGTGCCGGCCTCGGACCAAGCTGTCCGAGGTCGCGGGGGAGGTCGCGGCGGCGGCATTTCCGTCGTCCGTCGCGCGCAGAACTTTCACGGAGCGGGTGCCCCAGCTCACGCCGTGAACTCCCGAGTGGCTTGACCTCGAGCAGCGCACTCGAAGGATCCTGACGCGCAAGGCAGTTGGCCTGCTCGCTCTCACGGGCGGGCAGGCCTGCTTCGCACTGTGCAGTCAGCGCCCGTCAATCCTTGGGCACGGGCAGCAGCGCGGCGATCTCCGGATGCAGCGCCAGTTCGCCTTCGGTCATCCTGGCGAGATCGGTCGTGTGCTCGATCCAGTTGTGCCGCAGTTTCGCCGGAGCTTCGCTGCGCAACGCGCCCAGCACGCGCGGCGCGGCAAACAAGTACAGGCGCTCGAAGACGTGCTTGGGAAGTTCGAGTGCCAGCCAAGCAGCGATTTCCTTGGCGAAGCGGTGGATACGCTCATCCTCGACGTGCCCAAGGTTTTCGAAGTTGCGGCCAGAAGCCCCGGATCTCGAAGGCGGCCGGCGATGCAACTCCTCGTTCCATTGCTCTTTCAAGTTGGCCAGCGGCGTCAAATGCAGCCGCCCGGTCTTCAGCCGTTTGCAGGCCAGCAGTCTCGAGTGGTGGTTGTCGGTGACAAGGATCAGAACAGCAGGATCTTCGGGAGGCAGAGTCATGGCGTCTCACTTTCTTTTTGGGGGACCTATAGAGGATCGGCTCTTTAGCCCAGGGATGGAATACGCAGCACAGCGTAGTTCAAGGTCGTGTCGCGCAGTCGTTCTCAGGATAGGCGGCCCATCCGTCCACTTTGATAGTCCTTGATCGCTTGATAGATCTCTTCGCCCGTGTTCATCACGAACGGTCCGTGGGAGACGACGGATTCGCCGAGCGGTTCTCCGCTGAGCACGAGCAGCTTGCTGTCCGCTTTCGCCGCGATGGAAACGCGCTCGCCTTCCAAATCGAGTAGCGCCAGGCGCGCGTCGTCGAGCACTTGCGACCCGTTGACCGAAGCCTTGCCCTCGAGCACGACCACGGCCGCGTTGTGGCCCTGCGGCAAGTCGAATTCGAGTTCGGAATTCGCTGCGAGCTGCAGATCCCACAGGTTGATCGGTGTGAAAGTACTCGCCGGCCCGCGTGCGTCGCGGAACTGACCCGCGATCACGCGCACTTTGCCGCCGCGCTCGTCCAATTTGACTTCGGGAATCTGCGCCGCTGTGATGCCCTGGTATTTTGGCGCCGACATCTTCTGCTTCGCCGGCAAATTCACCCAAAGCTGCACCATCTGCAGCGTGCCGCCCATCCGCGAGAATTCGCGCTCGTGAAATTCCTCGTGCACGACGCCCGATGCTGCCGTCATCCATTGCACATCGCCCGGTCCGATGACACCGGAGTTGCCCGCGGAATCGCGGTGCGCGACGCGGCCTTGATAGACGACGGTGACCGTCTCGAATCCGCGGTGCGGATGCTCGCCCACGCCGCGCGGAGTCTCGCGCGGCGCGTATTGGCTCGGCCCCGCATAGTCGAGCATCAGGAACGGGCTGATCTGCTCGCCAAGATCGTTCGAGGGGAAAAGATTGCGGACGTGGAACCCGTCGCCAACCATGTGCGTGGAGCGGGGCGCGAACGTCGCGATCAGGCGTTTGGCGTGGGTGGTCTTCATGGGCGCAGTTCTTAGGACAAGATCGCGCTCGATGCGCGCCGGATCGCACGACTGCTGCATGGATGACCGGCACGCTCTTTGTAGTCTGCCCCCACATCCCTCTGGCTGGTTTCGTCAACCCGATCTTGCTCGAAGCGGCGCTACGGGCACACCGTAAATTCAAGCGCGTTCGAGAGCGTCGAGTTGTTGGGCGGCGGGTATCCGTTGTCGCGTCCCCAGCATTGAGCGTCAACGAGCGTTCCCGGTACGACGAGATACGGCGCGGGTGTTCCGCCGAGTGCGCCGACAGCGAATGCGTTCATGTCGATCGAGTACACGCCTGAGCAATTGTTCGGCGGAAGAGTTCCACCTGAGTTGAGCGGGATCGAGCGTTTGACCGGCGCATTGACGCAGCGCAGTCCGCCTTGGAATGGAACCGCCGCGCGACCTGCGTTGGTGTAGAGCAGCAACCCACGCTTGTTGTTGATCACGTTGCCAGCCGAGATCGTAAAGCCCGATCCGGCCGTGGCGCTCGGACCTCCGCTCGAACCGATCCATGGCGAGCAGCCCTGCGAATTGATTTTCGCAGTGCAAAAGATCGCAGGCGCAGGACACAGCAGGTCGAAGCGGGCCAGCCATGCGTCTTGCAGGCCCGCGCTCGGTCCTCCGAGGTTGCCGTCGACGTAGCCAGTCACGTAGATTCCGCCAAGCCCGTCACTTGCGGCAGCAAACGGGCAGTCGTAGCCATTCGACCCGAACTGGAGAATCCAGCTCTGGGCTCCCGCGATGTCATAGTGCGCCAGCCAAGCGTCCAAGTTCCCCGCGCTCGGCCCGCCTAGGCTGCCGTTCGTGTAGCCGGTCACATGAACGCCGCCCGAACCGTCGGACACTGCGGCTAGGGCATAGTCACCTGAACTCGTCCCCAACTGACGAATCCAGGTCTGGTTCCCCGCGCCGTCGTAATGCGCCAGCCAGACGTCGTCACCGCCCGCGCTCGGCCCGCCGAGGTTGCGGTTGCTCTCGCCGCTCACATAGGCGCCGCCCGAACCGTCAGGAGCGACGGTTCGCGCGTAGTCGCGGCCGCTGCTCCCGATCTTGCGTATCCAGATCTGGTTCCCACCGCCGTCGTAGTTGGCCAGCCAGCCGTCGTCGCCGCCCGCGTTAGGCCCACCGAGGCTGCCGGCACTCACGCCGCTCACGAAGAGACCGCCCGAGCCGTTCGGCGTAGCGGCGACGGCGTAGTCGTGAGTGCTACTTCCGAACTGGCGAATCCAAATCCGCCCCCCCGCGCTGTCGTAGCGCGCGATCCACGCGTCAAGGCCGCCGGCACTCGGTCCGCCGAGATTGCGGTTGGTGTAGCCGCACACGAACACGCCGCCTGCCGCATCCTCCGCCGTGGCCCACGCAACATCGTCCCAAAGTGTTCCGAACTGCCGAGTCCAAGTCTGGGTTCCGGCGCTGTCGTAGTGTGCCAACCATGCGTCGTATCCTCCCTTGGCCGGCCCACCAAGGTTGCCCCCTGTAGAGCCACACACATACACACCGCCCAATCCATCGCGTGCAGCGGCCCGCAAATCGTCGGGGCCGCTCGTGCCAAACTGTCGGATCCAGGCTTGGTTCCCCGCGCTGTCGTATCGCGCGAGCCAAGCGTCGTTCAAGTCGCCCGCAAACGGCCCTCCGAGGCTGCCGCCGGTAGAACCGCTCACGTAGACGCCCCCCAACCCGTCCGGCGCAGCGGCCCAAGTGATGTCATACTCGCTCGTCCCGAGTTGGCGAATCCAGGTCTGGTTTTGCGCAGCGGCGGGGAACACCGCGAGTGCGATGAACGCGGCGCTCAGCGCTGAGCCGATGAAATTCTTCATGTCGAAGTTCTCTATGGACATACCGTGTATTCGAGCGCGTTGGAAAGCGTCGTGTTGTTGGGCGGAGAATATCCGTTGTCGCGTCCCCAGCATTGGGCGTCCACGAGCGTTCCCGGGACGACGAGATATGGCGCAGGTGTTCCGCCGAGCGCACCGACCGCAAACGCGTTCATGTCGATCGCGTACACGCCCGAGCAGTCGTTCGGCGGCGCGTTGCCGCCAGAATTGAGCGGGATCGAACGCCTGACCGGCGCATTGACGCAGCGCAGTCCACCTTGGAACGCGATCGCCGCGCGACCGGCGTTCGTGTAGAGCAGCAATCCGGGCTTGTTGTTGATCACGTTGCTCGCCGAGAGCGTGAACCCCGAGCCCAACGTGGAACTCGAGGTTCCTGTCGCGCTCATCGATGGCGTGCAGCCCAGTGAATTGACCTTTGCCGTGCAGTACGTCGCCGGCACTCCGCATCCTCCGTCATAGCGCGCAAGCCAAGCATCATGAGAGCCCCCGTTCGGCCCGCCGAGGCTGCCGAAGGTAGAGCCAGTCACGTACACGCCACCCAACCCATCCGGCGTGGCGGCGTTCAAGGACTCGGAAGTGCTCGATCCAAATTGGCCAGCCCAAGTCTGGTTTCCTGCGGTGTCGTAGCGCGCGAGCCAGACGTCGTAGGCCCCCGCGTTCGGCCCGCCGAGGCTACCTAAGGTTTCGCCGCCCACGTAGACGCCGCCCGACCCGTCTAGTGAGGCGGCGAACGCAGAGTCGTAGCCGCTTGTCCCAAGCTGGCGAATCCAGCTCTGGTTCCCCGCGCCATCGTATCGCGCCAGCCAGGCGTCCTTGGATCCCGCGTTCGGCCCGCCGAGGCTGCCCATGGTATCGCCGCTTACGTAGACGCCGCCCGACCCGTCCGGCGCTGCGCCGGTCGCATATTCATAGCCGCTCGACCCGAACTGGCGGATCCAGGTCTGATTCCCCACGGCATCGTATCGCGCCAGCCAGGCGTCATTGGAGCCCGCGTTTGGCCCGCCGAGGCTGGCGGAGGTTTCGCCGCTCACGTACACGCCGCCCAAACCGTCCGGCGCGATCGCGTGCGCCTGGTCGTACACGCTCGTTCCGAGCTGGCGAATCCAGGTCTGGATCCCCGCGCTGTCATAGCGCGCGAACCATGCGTCTATGCCGCCCGCGTTCGGCCCGCCGAGGCTGCCGTCGGTGTAGCCGCTCAGGTAAAGGCCGCCCGATCCGTCCGGCGCGGCGGCGGTCGCGCCGTCATCGCCGCTCGTTCCGAGCTGGCGGAGCCAAGTCTGGTTTCCCGCACTGTCATAGCGTGCCAGCCACGCGTCCGCGTTGCCCGAGATCGGCCCGCCGAGGCTGCCGGCGGTGTAGCCAATCACGAATGCGCCGCTCGATCCGTCTGACGCAACGGCGAACGCGAAGCCCTGGCTGCTCGTTCCGAGCTGGCGAATCCAGATCTGAGTACCCCCGTTGTCGTAGCGCGCGAGCCATGCGTCGGTGCCCCCCGCGGTCGGCCCGCCAAGGCTGCCGTAGGTCGGGCCGCTCACGTACACGCCGCCAGATCCGTCCGGCGTGGCGGCGTACGCGTAATCGCTTTGGTTCGTTCCGAGTTGCCGGATCCAGAGTTGGTCTTGAGCTGCGCCGGGCAGCGCGGCGAGTGCGAGGAACGTGAAGCTCAGTGCCGATGCGATGCGGTTCTTCATGGCGAGCTATTCCAGTGACCGCGAGGAACGCGCTGTCGCGCAATTCGAGTTGGTGCCGAGACGGTTGACACGAGCGCTCTCGACCTTGGACAGAGCAATGGTCGCGAGCGCCTGATCGTGCAGGACCGAGCATAGCACTCAGGTGCGATTGCGGGCTTTGGCAGGCGCTTTCTTGCCATTTCATGCCATGGGCCGAGGTTCGTAGCGCCGAGCAGACGTCCAGAAAGCCGTTGCCGAAGCGTTTCGTTCGCCTCGGCGCGTGAACGACCTGAACCCTCGTTCCGGCCACGTTCTTCGAGCGGGCCGCTGGCGCGCGAGCGACCGCGGAACATTGCTCAGATCGCAGCTTGCACCTGCGCAAATTCTCTTCGAAATATTTACTTGCCCAATAGGCAAGCATGTCTAGAGTGCCTCCATGGCCAAACCGATCAAGCTCTCCGACCAATTGCGTCGCGCGATCGACGCGTGCGAAATGTCCCGCTACGCGATCTGCCAGCAGCTCGACTTCGACCAGGCGGTCATGTCGCGCTTCATGTCCGGCAATTCCGGACTGTCGTTCGAGACACTGGATCGACTCGGCGAATTGCTCGGGCTGGAACTCGTCGCGCGCAAGCGCAAGTCGATCAGGAAGAAATGACGGCGAGCGCCATCGCGTCGGTCACTTGCCCGTGTGAAATGGCGCACCCGGGGGGATTCGAACCCACAACCCTCGGTTTCGAAGACCGATGCTCTATCCGATTGAGCTACGGGTGCGACGAATCATGATCTTAGCAAGCGTGCAGGGCTGAGCGAGCGACAGCGAGGTCGAAGGATGCGTATCCTCTGCGCACGCGGCGGGATCCGCGGATTCCCGCTTCACGTCCGGCGATCGATCTCCAACCCAAGTAACCGCATGCCTGCCGCACCGAACTCCCGGCCCCTCAAAGCAGATCCGGCGGCGCTTCGCGCGCTGGCCCACCAGTTCGCAAGCGCCGACGCGGCGCTGGCCGAGATCGCGCGACTTGGCGGCGAACTTAGGTTGCGCAAGGGCGCTATCCACGTCTTGAGCGATGTGCACGGCGAGGATGCGAAGCTGCGGCACGTGATCAACAACGCATCGGGAACGCTGCGTCCGCTGGTCGAAAGCACGTTTTCTCATCGAACGGCGGAGGAGCGACAGGAGTTGTTGACGCTCCTGTTCTATCCGGCCGAGATGCTCGAGCGACGGCTTGGGGAGCGCAACTTTGACGAACGCCGGGCTTTTGCGCTGCGCGCGCTCACCGACCTGCTGGCGGTGCTGCGCACACTGAGTTGTCGCACCAGCGTGCAGCGCGTGACACGGCTGTTTCCTCCGGAACAGGCCGATTTGCTGCGCGAAGTACTGCACGAGTCGTTCGCGGCGCGCGGCGAGAGCTATCTGCGCGCGCTGATCGAACCGCTGGTGGCCCAGAACGGCGAAGCCAACTTCATCCGCGTACTTGTGCGCGTCATCCGAAACTTGACCGTCAGCGAAATCATCGTCGCCGGCGACCTCGTCGATCGCGGACCGCGCGCGGATCGCGTGATCGAATATCTGCGCCATCAGCCGCGTGTGTCGATCACCTGGGGCAACCATGACCTGGCCTGGCTCGGAGCCGCGCTGGGGTCTCAGGCACTGATTGCCCATGTCCTGCGCATTTCGCTGCGTTACCGGCGGCTTTCGCAGCTCGAGGAGGGCTATGGGATCACGATGCAGCCGCTCGAACACCTCGTGCGCGCGGTCTACGGCGACGACAAAGCAGAGAACTTCGTGCCCAAGGGCGCCGGCCTGCGCGAGACGCTGACCATGGCGCGCATGCAGAAAGCCGCCGCGATCCTGCAGTTCAAGCTCGAAGGCCAGTTGATCGCGCGCAATCCCAATTGGAATCTCGAGCATCGCCGGCTGTTGCGCTCCATCGACATTTCCAATGGCACGATCGCCGTCGATGGCGTGAGGTATGCGCTCAAGGACGGACACTTCCCTACAATCGACCCCGCGGATCCCGAGAAGCTCTCGAAAGAGGAGCAGCAGTGCATCGATCGCCTGCAGCAGTCGTTCCTCTCGAGCCAGCGCTTCTGGGAACACGCGCGCTTCCTGGTCGAACACGGTTCGACCTGGCTGTGCCGTGACGACCACCTGATCTTTCATGGTTGCGTGCCCGTCGATGACGACGGCCGATTCCTGTCGCTGAAGATCGACGGCGTGGCGCGCAAAGGCCACGCCTTGTTCGCTGCGATCGACACGGCTGTTGCGCGCGCGCTACAGCATCGCGCCCAAGCGGATCTCGATTTGTGCTGGTATCTGTGGAGCGGCCCGCTGTCGCCGATGTTCGGCAAGGATCGCATCACCACGCTCGAACGCGACCTGATTGCCGACAGCGCCACGCACAAGGAAACGAAAAATCCATACTTCAAGTTCATCCACGAGCGCGCGTTCTGCATGAAGGTGCTCGAAGAGTTCGGCTGCGATCCCGGCGGCTTGATCGTCAACGGACACGTGCCGGTGAAGATCGACG
>JAYUOR010000512.1:0-3193 GCA_043760765.1 Planctomycetota bacterium
CTCGGCTCCTTGCCGAAATTCTTCAGCGCTTCGGCCTGCTTTTGCAGATCGTCCAATCGCCGTTTGTCGATCCGACTTTCTCCAAGCAGCTCATCGAAGAGCGTGGCGCGTTTGTCGGCTTCGACCTTCTGTTGCAGCAACTTTCCCTGCTCGGCCTGGTTGGCGGTCTTCGTCGTCTGTTGGGTTCGCAGATACGTGTGGTTCGGCTTGGGCATGTTTCACGTCCTGATGCGAGAGTGTGATCTCGTTTCGTTGATGGGGTAGCGAGGTGGCCAGTGACGAAAGTGTAGCTGGAAAGAATCGAACGGCCGGCTTCGAGGCGAGCTCGAGCTGAACTGCTGCGGTTGAAGGGTTGGTAGGTCACGAGCAATCCCAGGCCAGCGGTCGGCTGGACACGAAGCGATTGACCCATCCTGCCCCTGACGCGATCGCAACCTGAGCCACAAGCCCGACCGCGACGAAGCGAAGCTCGACGATTGAGGCATGAATCCCGCTACTTCCGGCCGCGATATCGCCGTCTGGTTCGACCCGGGCGACCGCCACTTCCGGTTCCCGGTGCCAGACAACGCATTCTCAAACTCTTGCCGCGGACCTCGAGCCTAGCGGTCAGAGGACCTCGGTTTCAGGATTATCGCGCCCGCCAAAGTCGGCGGCATGGTGAAGAGCAGCACCGTTTCTGGGATCCTATTGCCGTAGCGAACTCGGCCACGTTTTTTTTGCAGGCGACTGCATCGAAGAGCTTGGCACACGGGCGAGGCTTTAGGGATTTCTCGCCAATCGTTTCAGCGGAGCCCGCGCCCCGGCCCAGGCGGGTTCCTAGCGATTCAATCTGGACCTGCTAGCAGCCGGAATCAAATCCACGCGCTGCCAGGGTAGAGTGGCCCCATGGCGAAAAAGCCCGATCCGGCGAAGAGCGCGCGTCTGCGCAAGGTGACCACGCGCAGCCTGCTGCAGATGAAAGCGGCCGGCGAAGTGATCACGGCGCTGACGGCCTACGACTTCCTGATGGCCGAACTCATCGACCGCGCGGGCGTCGACCTGATCCTGGTCGGCGATTCCGCCGGCATGGTCGTGCAGGGCTTCGAGACCACGATCCCGGTCACGATGGAGCAGATGCTCTACCACTCCGCCGTGGTCGCGCGCGGAGTCGAGCGCGCGCTGGTCGTGGCCGACATGCCGTTCATGTCCTATCAAGTGAATCCCGACGAAGCGCTGCGCAACGCCGGCCGCATGATCAAGGAGTCGTCCGTCGAAGCCGTCAAGCTCGAAGGCGGAGAGATCATCTGCCCGACGATTCGGCGCATTGTCGACGTCGGCATTCCCGTGATGGGACACCTGGGGCTCACGCCGCAGTCGATCCACAAGTTCGGGACCTATCAGGTGCGCGCGACCGAACCCGAAGAGGCCGAAGAGTTGCGCAAGGACGCGCGCGCGCTCGAATCCGCGGGCGTGTTCGCGATCGTGATCGAGAAGGTGCCCGCCGAAGTGGCGCGCGAGATTTCCTCTTCCATCAAGGTGCCCGTGATTGGAATCGGCGCGGGGCCGGGCTGCGATGGACAGATCCTCGTCTCCCAGGACATGCTCGGGATCTACACGCGCTTCCACCCGCGTTTCGTGCGCCGCTACGCCGAACTCGGCCGCGAGATGCAGAATGCGTTCGAGCGCTATGCGAAAGACGTACGCGCCGGCGAATTCCCGTCGCAGGACGAGAGTTACTGAGCGAGTGCGGTCATGCTCCAGCTGCGCTTGTTTTCGAACGAATCCTCGCTCATGATGTTCGCTTGTCGGAATTCTGGTGTGCCGGGGAATCTTGCAGCGGCCATGCCGTCTTGGATCTACGCAATGAAGAGCATTCAAACGATCGCGTCCGTACTGCTTGTCTTGGCCACCTGCGCCTGCAGCGATGAACCCAAGAGCGGCCCCGCGCGGGCCCTCGAAGATGCGAAACAGGGTGTCGCCAAAGCCGGTGCAGCATTTACCGAAGCCTGGGACAGGGCGGTCAGCGACATGAGTGGCAAGGCGGACGAGATCAAGCGCGAGATCGACGCGGCCAAGCCGGAGATGAAATCCAAGCTGAATAAATTGAAGGCAACGTTCGACGATCAGCTGGCCATTGCCAAGCAGAAGTTCAGCGAGGCCAAGGCCGCCGCTCCCGAGAAGCTCGAGGAGCTGAAGCGGGAAGCCCAAACGGCCCTCGCCAAGGCGAAGCAGGCTTACACGGACGCAACTTCGCACTGAGGCTATGCCTGGGGCAAGGCCAGATGGGGACTCACACGTGCAGCGCCGACGCGTAGGGGTGGGAGCGCTCGCTCCGGACGAGTTGGCTTAAGGGGCCTGCAACAGGCGGGGCCCCGAATCCGCTCGAAGCCCGGACTTGAATGGGCGACTTCAGGCAACCACAACATGTCCATGTCGATTCGCAATTTCAAATTCTCCACGGGCGGCCGCTGGCTTGGCGCCCTGGGTTTCCTGACCGCCGCACTTTTCCTGCCCTTCGCGTGGCGCATCGCGCAGGCCGAGCCGAGTCAAAATTCGAAGCAGTCGCGCGCGAGCGCGGCGGAGCGCGACGATCTCGACCTCGACGAGCGCTCGACCATCGCGCTGTTCAAGCGCGCCTCGCCCGCTGTGGTCAACATCACCAACCTGGCGCTCTACCGTCAGCGCTTCAGCCTCTCAGCCACCGAAGTTCCGCAGGGCACCGGTTCCGGTTTCCTGTGGGATGAGCAGGGCAACGTGGTCACGAATTTTCACGTCATCAATAACGGCAGCAAGTTCAGGGTGACACTATCGGATCGCTCGGAATGGGATGCGACCGTCGTGGGGGCGGCGCCCAATCACGACTTGGCCGTGCTGCACATCGACGCGCCGCGTGCGCGTCTGTCGGCGCTTGCCGTGGGCACATCGTCGGGGCTTGCCGTCGGCCAGAAAGTGTTCGCGATCGGCAATCCCTTCGGGCTCGATCAGACGCTGACGACCGGAATTATCAGCGGGCTCGGCCGCGAAATCCGCTCGGTGTCCGATCACAAGATCAGCGACGTGATCCAGACCGACGCGGCGATCAACCCCGGCAATTCCGGTGGCCCGTTGCTCGACAGCTCCGGCCGTCTGATCGGTATCAACACGGCGATCGTCAGCCCTTCGGGCGCTTACGCCGGGATCGGCTTCGCGGTTCCCGTCGACAACGTGTCGCGCA
>JAYUOR010000513.1:0-24863 GCA_043760765.1 Planctomycetota bacterium
GTTATCGCTTGATCGGCGTCGGGGCGAGTTCCGCGTTGTCGGGACTCGCCGCCGCGGTCAACTTGCCCGCCCTCGACGCGCGCGCGCGCTGATTCGAGATCACGACCACGGCCGTGACGATGATCCCGGTGGCGATCAACGTGCGCAGGCCAAGCGGCTCGTCGAGAATCATCCATCCGAGGAATACAGCCACGACAGGATTGACATAGGCGTACGTTGACACGCGCGTCGGCGTGGAAACCTGCAGCAACCAAACGTAGGCCGACAGCGCGATCAACGAACCGAAGACCCCAAGATAGGCGAGCGTGAGCCATGCGCGCGGCGACACGGCAGCAGGTTCGAAGCGTTGCCAATCACCGTTCAGCCACGCCGCGATCGCAAGGATCGCCCCACCCGCGAGCATCTGCATCGCAGTCGACATCGGCGCCGATTTGGGCAGATTGGCTGAGCGCGAGAAGATCGAACCCATGGCCCAGGTCAGCGAGCCCGCGACGATCAGCAGCGAGCCGAAGATGTCGACATGCGAGTCGGGCGTGGAGATTCCCGGCCCGATCAGGACTACGACGCCTGCGATCCCAAGGAACACTCCGAAGATCACCTGCAGACTCGGGCGCTGACTGCGATCGCGAAGCCACTCCAGCAGCACCATCCACATCGGCAGGATCGCGCACAGCACAGCGGTCAAACCGCTGGGTACCGAACGCTCCGCCCAGGTGACCGCCGCGTTGGAACAACTGAGCAGTAAGAATCCGATCCAACTTGCGCTGCGCCATTGCGCCCACGTCGGGCGCGCTGCGCCGCGCAGGCGCAGGAAAAGGTATAGAGCCGCACCCGCAGCGAGGAAGCGCAGCGCCGCCATCACGAAGGGCGCGAACTCCGCCACCGCGACGCGGATCGCGAGGTAGGTCGAGCCCCAAATCAAGTACACCGCCGCGAAGGCGATCGCGACCTGCAGCGTCGAAGGCGGTTTTCCGGTCGGAGTCATGACGCGGCAGGCAGCGGCAGCGCCTGTTCTTCCTTGACCGTTTCGAGCACGATCGTCGAGCGCGTCGAGTGCACCTGCGGGATGGCGCGGAAGCGCTCGCGGATCAGCCGGCCGAGAGACTCGGTGTCGGCGGTGCGCACCTTGGCGAGGTAACAGTCCTCGCCGGCCACGTGATGCACTTCGAGCACTTCGGGGATCTTTGCCAGGGCGATCGCGACTTCGTTGGAATTGCCCTTCTCCTCGGCCTTCAGGAAGACGAAGGCGAGCAGCCGCTTGCCGATCGCTGCGGGATCCAGGCGCGCGCTATAGCCGCGCACGATTCCGCGCTCCTCGAGCTTCTTGACGCGTTCGTGAACCGCCGAGGCCACCAGTCCAATCTGGCGCGCGACTTCGGCGTGACTGGCCCGGCCGTCGGCCTGAAGGATTCCCAGAATCTTGAGGTCTAGATCGTCGATCATTCGGAATTGTCTCCGTTTGTCCGACAATACATCGGCAAACATGGCCGTGCAAGCCAGCATCGTCGGATTGGCTGTTCCCACGCTTGGCCGGGGCCGGAGGGCTACAATTCGCGGATCGCCTGGCCTGCTCATGGCATCCCTGGAGCCGGCCGACATACAAGCCTGCCCGCAAGGGGCTTACGACCGCCTCGTCTCCCCCACCCAGCCCCCTTCCCTGCGCCGATGAGCTCGTCCGGCCGACCTGGCCTCGGTGCCCTGCGCCGCATCTCGCTGCGCGACGTCGTGCGCTGGACGCTGCCGCCGTTCGTGGCCGCGCTGTACTGGCTGGGAGCCAGCGTCAACGACTACCGGCACATGGCGCAGTTCGACGACTGGTGGTCGCAGACGGCGCGCGTCGATCGTTTCGCCTGGTGGCGCGTGCGTTCGGCGTTGCGCTTGCCGCGCGCCCTTTCGCTCGACCATGGTCTGTCGGTCGAGGACACCGAGCGCGCACTCGTCGATCTGCGCGTCGACAGGTCCATGTTCGATTCTGTCGCGTCCGACCCCGTCGCGCATGCGGGCGAAAGCGTCAAGGCCGCGCTGTTCGAGGGCAACTCGAGTCAGGAAGTCGAGCTGAAACTGCGCGGCGATACCAGCGTGCACTGGAGCGCCGAGAAAAAGACTCTCTCACTCAAGAGCGAGCGCGGCGAGATGTTCCACAGGAGCCGCGTGAACGTTTTCTCCGGCAAGGAAGTCCTGCCGCAGTTCGCTGCGAACTCGATGGCAGCCGATTTCGATCTGCTGGCGCCTTTGACGGCGGTCGTTCCGCTGTTCCTGAATCAGCGCTTCAACGGGATGTTCCGAAGCTTTGCGCCGTTGGATGAGACTTTCCTGCGCAATGCGAAGCGCATCCCCGGCAACATCTTCCGCGGCGACACGGCCGAGCGCGGCGACTACTTCAAGGGACTGCCGCGCGAACTGTTCGTCAATCCGTACATCTGGGATCGCGTGGCGTTCAACGATCGGCCCGGCGCGATCGGCACGGCCAAGCTGTTCGAATTCGTGGAGCGCGTGAATCGCGCGGGCAAGAATGAACTGCCGGATGGCCGGACCGAAGCCTGGTCGCTCGCCGATGTCTTGAACGAACACGTCGTTCGCAGCGACGAAAATGCCACCGAAAGGCTCTTCGAGATCCTCGACCGAGGCGAGATCGCACGGCTTTTGGCCCTCGATCTGTGCGTCGGCGATCCGTGGCACTCGAGCGGCGTGCACAACCACTTCTGGTACGAGGACAGTTCGTCGGGCCTGCTGCATCCGATTCCCTGGGACCTGCGAATGCTCGACCTCGCGAATCCGCCGCCGAATGCGAGGTTCAATCGCTTCTGGCGGGCAGCGCTGCGCGATCCGCGCGTCTTCGCGACCGCGCTGGAAGAAATCTGGAAGCGCAACCAGGATGGCAAACTGCTGGCCGGTGTGACGCAGCGTGTCGAAGAGGTCTGCAGTCGCTACAGGGACGGATTCGAATTCGATCGGCTGCGCAGCGGGCAGATTTCGGATGTCGGTACGCCCGAGCAGGTGCTCGGCACGCTGAAAACGAACCTGGCGACGCTCGAGGGCTGGTGCAAGGACGCGCGTGCTTCCGTGGCGGTCACCAAAGTCGGCGACAACGAGTCGATCGTCGACATCCTCGTCGATGGCCGCGCCGGGATCGAGTTGGTCGGTATCGCTCTTGGCGCCGGCCGCGAGTGCACGTTGACGGCCGACAGCTACCCCGACGGCAAGCGATTCATCGGCGACCGCGCCGTCCAACTCGTCGCGCAAGCCGAGCAACTGCGTGTCTTCGAGGGCGACAGGCAGCTGCTGCTGCCTGGCGTCCGCGCGGCTGAGCGCTTGGAAAGCGAGGGCATCCACTACCGCTACTACCTGCAGTCGAGCGGGCCCGCCCTGGATGCGAGCGCGATCCTGCTTTGCAATGCCATCACGCGCGAGCCCGTGAGTGCAAAGGTGTTGGCACCAGGCAGCGCGCTCGCAGCCGCCGCGAGCGTGCATCCGTGGAGCCTGCGCGAGCCGTCATTGAGCCTGCAGGAACTTTCGGGCGAGGTGCGGCTTTCGAAGACCCTGGTCGTGCCGCGCAACACGACACTGCGCATCCGACCGGGCACGCATCTGGTTCTCGACCCCGACGTCTCGATCCACTGCAAGGGACGCATCGAAGCCCAAGGCAGCGCAGAGTCGCCGATCACGATCTCGAGTTCCGACCCGCGTCGGCCCTGGGGCAGCTTCGCGCTGCTGGGCGCTGGCGCGGACAAGAGCTTGTTCCAGCACGTGCATTTCTCCGGCGGCGGCGGCGCGCTGCTCGAAGAGGTCGAGTACACCGGCATGGTCTGCGTGCACTGGGCGCGCGGTGTGCGTTTCGAGGATTGCGAATTTTCGGGCAACCAGCGCTGCGACGATGCGTTGCACGCGGATGAAGCCGACGTCACGGTCTCAAAGTGTTGGTTCCACGATACCAACGCGGACGCGCTCGACTTCGACATCTCGACGGGGCGCATCGAGCACTGCAAGGTCGAGCGCGCCGGCAACGACGGCTTCGACTTGATGACTTGCTCGCCCGAAATCGTCGGCAACGAGATCGTCGACAATCGGGACAAGGGCATTTCCGTCGGCGAGGACTCCAGCCCGTTCATCTTCGCCAACACGATCCACGGCTGCGAACGCGGCATCGAAGTGAAGGATCGCTCGTCGCCCGTGATCCTGAACAACACCATTGCCAGGAATCGCGTCGGTGTGATGGCCCGGCTCAAGAACTGGCGCTACGAGCGCGGCGGTTGGCCGCGCTTGATCCACACGCTTCTTTCAGGCAACGACGCGGATCTCGTACTCGCGCCCACGGCGCGCTTGACCGCGCTGGGTTCACGGATAGGTGGCGGCGGCGACGAAGTCCAAGCAGCTTTCCGTGCGAACTCGGATTGGATCTACGCTCTGCACGGTATCGCTCTCGACGAACCTCGGTTGGGCGCGCCGACGAACTGGCGCACGATCCCGAACGCTCCCATCCAATACGAAGAACACTTCCGGGATGGATGGACGGCGCCGGGGGCAACCTGGCGGCGCAAGGGCGGCGCCACCAGCGTACGCATCGCCGCGGATTGCCTGGTCGTACGCATGAACGCAAAGAGCGCGCAAGTGAGCCGCCAGGTGAACTGGAGTCTGCACGATGCGACGCGCACGAACTGGCTGGTGCTCGAAACAGCCGGCACGGACATCAAGGGCGCGATGCTGCGCGTCGAGCACGAGCCGAAGGCCGACAACGCGCCGGCGCTGCGCGTTCCGTTGGAACTGGGCGAAACCCCGGAGCGCTATGCGTTCACCGTGGTGCCCCTGCCGGCAGGCGAGTACAGATCGCTGACGCTCGAAATCGACCCGCTCGTGCGCACGGAACTCAAACCCCATCCGCACGTGGTCAGCGAGGGACAGATTCGCCTGCAGCGCTGGTTCATCGTCAGCGCATCGAGCGCGGACTTGGAGAAAACCAAGTGAGCACCGCACCGCGTGCTGGGTTCGGCGCCCTGATCGCTCTCGTCCTCTTCTGCGTTCATGCCGGAGCGCAGACCGGACAGAAACTGCGCTTCGTGGTGCTCGGCCATCTGCGCGGGGACAAGAACGGCGAGTTGCTTTCGTATCTGCCCGAAGTCGTCGAGAGCGTGCGCCGCGAGGATCCCGATCTCGTTTTCCTGTGCGGCGATCTGATCTGGGGCGACGTCGACAATCCCGGTCCGGCCGACCGCGCGCAGACCACCGCGGACTGGGAACGACTCGATGGCGCACTCGCCGGCGTCGGCGCGCCTATCTATCGCGTGCCGGGCAACCACGACATCTGCGATCTTGTGACGCGCGATGTCTGGCGCGAGCGCTACGGCCAATTGCCGCGCGCGATCACCTTCGGCAACACGCGCTTCCTGCTGATGAACAGCGCCTGGTGGCCGGAAGACGGCGATCTGCGCAAACATCCGCAGGAATCGATCCGCGGCGTGCCGCTCGCCGCGGCGCAAGTTGCGTTCGTGCACGCAGAAATGGCGCGCTCGGCCGAAGTCGAACATGTCTTTGTGGTCATGCACCACCTCTTGTGGTGGGAAGACGACGCTCGTTGGTGGAGAACGGTCGCACCTGAATTCACCGGCCATCCCGTGCGCGCCGTCTTCGGCGGCGACTATGGGCCGCTGAAGTTTTCGCACCTCGAGCGCGCGGGCGTGCACTATCTGCAGACGTCGATCGAGAATCAGGTTTCGACTGAGATGCTGCGCGGCCGCGAAGCCTCGCGGCTGCTCTCCACGCAGCTTGACAACTACATGGTCGTCGACGTCGACGGCGCGAATGTGCGCTACAGCGTGCGCGCCGTCGGAGCGCTCACGACGGGGAAGTTCTCTCCGCAGCGCTACCGCGAGATCAACGAATTCGACAAGCACACCTACGGCCGCAAGTTGCTGAGCCGCTGGAACACGCCGGATCGGCTGATCGTCGGCTTGCTGCAGGTCTTTGGTCTCGCTTTCCTGGCGGGCGCAGTCAGCGTGCTCGTGCTGCTCCTGCTGCGCCGGCTTTTCAGAAGGAAGGCGGCGTGAAATCGCTCACGATCGGCATCGACGCGACCTGCTGGGCCAACGCACGCGGCTACGGCCGCTTCACGCGTGAAATCTGCAGCGCGCTGGTGGCAGAAGCAGCGCATCACCGTTTCGTCTTCTTCGCCGACCAGCGCGCCGCCGAGTGCTTCGAGCTGCGCGCGGCGAATGTGCGCCTCGTGACCGTAGCGCAAAGGGTCTCGCCGACAAAGGCCGCCTCCGCGGACGGCAATCGCTCGCCCGTGGACATGCTGCGCTTGACGCGCGCGGTCAGCAGAGAGCGCCTCGACGTGTTCTTTTGTCCTTCGGTCTACACATTTTTTCCGCTGCCGCCGGGTCTGCGCGCGGTCGTGACGATCCATGACGCGATCGCGGAGCGCTATCCTGAATTGACGTTGCCAAGCCGCAAGGCGCGCTGGTTCTGGCGCGCGAAGGTACGACTTGCCATCGCTCAAGCTCGGTTGGTCTTGACCGTCAGCGAATTTTCCAAGCGTGAATTGTCGGCTGTGCTCGGCATCGCCCCGGCGCGACTGCGCGTCGCGCTCGAGGCGCCCCCGCCGCAGTACTCGCCGAGTGAGCGCCCCGCCGACTCGCTCGCCGCCGCGGCGCGCCTTGGCCTGCCTGACGACGCGCGCTGGTTCACGTACGTCGGCGGCTTCAACCCGCACAAGCACGTCGACCTCGCAGTGCGCGCGCATGCGGCACTGTGCAAACGCGTGACGAATCCCCCCTACCTGCTGCTGGTCGGCACGCTCGATGCCGACGTTTTTCACGGCGACCAGGCCTTGATCCGCGAGACGATCAAGTCTTGCGGCAGCGAGACGTTGGTGCGCTGGACCGGTTTCGTCGCCGACGAGGAATTGCGCCATCTGCATTCCGGTGCGATCGCGCTGCTCTTGCCGTCGGAGTGCGAAGGCTTCGGCCTGCCCGCCGTCGAAGCCGCGGCCTGCGGCACCGCGGTGATCGCGACGACCAATTCGCCCTTGCCCGAATTGCTCGAGGGCGGAGGCATTTTCGTCGCGCCAGGTGATTTGGGCGCGCTCGAAGCAGCCATGACGAAAATGGCCAGCGACGGGCCGGCGCGAGAGAGCATGGGCGCTCGCGCACTCGAACGCGCCCGCGCGCTGACCTGGCCGGCGGGCGCGCGAGCAGCGTTGAGCGCCCTCGAAGAGGCCGCCGCATGAAGCCGCTGCGCTTCTGTCACGTGACCACGTTCTACCCGCCGTACAACTTCGGCGGCGACGGCATCGGCATCCAGCGCCTGGTGCGAGCCCTCGCCAAACGCGGCCATCACAATACGGTCGTGCACGACATCGACGCGTTCAACGTGCTGGCGAAGGGCCGCGATCCGGGTCCGGCGGTCGAACAAAGCGGCGTCGAAGTCATCGGCCTCAAGAGCGGGATCGGCGCGCTATCGTCCCTGTTGACGCAACAATTCGGCACGCCTGTCGCCACGCGCAAGAAACTGGAGCGAATCTTTGCCGACGGTGATTTCGACGTCATCAACTACCACAACATCTCGCTGATCGGCGGACCCGGCATCCTGGCGCTCGGCAATGCCGTGAAACTGTACATGGCCCACGAACACTGGCTGGTCTGCCCGAGCCACGTGCTCTGGCGCCACAACCGCGAGTTGTGCCTCGGCCGCGAGTGCCTGCGCTGCGTACTCAACCACGGACGGCCGCCGCAGCTGTGGCGTTCGCAGGGCAGCCTGGCCCGTCAATGCAGACACGTCGATGCGTTCATCGCGATGAGCGAGTTTTCGCGCGAAAAGCATCGTGAATTTGGCTTCGAACGGTCGATGGATGTGGTCAATTACTTCCTGCCGGATCCTGAGTCCGCCGCGCAGGAGCTAGGACTCGCCGTCTCTGATCGCAGCCCGCACACGCGACCCTATTTCCTGTTTGTCGGCCGGCTCGAGAAGATCAAGGGTCTCGACGAAGTCATCCCGCTCTTCGCAGGCCAAGGCGAAGCGGATCTGCTGATCGCCGGCGACGGCGAGTACGGCACAGTCCTGCGCGCGCTCGCCGCTGAAAGTCCGCGCGTGCGCTTCCTGGGCCGCATTCCGGTCGACGATCTCTCGCGCTACTACCGCCACGCCACCGCGTTGATCGTGCCGTCGATCTGTTTCGAAACTTTCGGGATCATCCTGATCGAAGCCTTTCGATCCAGAACACCGGTGATCGCCCGCCGCATCGGTCCGTTCCCGGAAATTATCGAGCGCGCTCGCTCAGGCGAGCTGTTCGAGACGAAAGGGGAACTCGGCTCCGCCATGCAACGCATGCTCCACGATCCCAAGGCTCGCTCGGCGGCCATCGAACGCGGCTACCATGCCTATGTCGAGCATTGGAGCGAGAGCGCGGTGCTGCCCCGCTACCTCGATGTCGTCGCACGCGCAGCGCAAGCCAGAAACTCCGCCACCCACCAGCGTGTCAGCGCCGCATTCCACCCCGCGCTCGCACCCACAGCAACGCACGCATGAAAGTCTTCATCACCGGCGGCGCCGGATTCATCGGCTCGCACCTCGCCGAACACCTGATTGCGCGCGGCGACTCGGTCAGCGTGCTCGACGACCTTTCCACGGGGGAAATGGCCAACCTCGATCCGCTGATCGGGCACAAGCACTTCGAACATCGCATCGGCTCGGTCACCGACGCTCCGCTGGTCAGCGAACTGGTCGATCGCGCCGATATCACTGTGCACCTCGCGGCGGCTGTCGGCGTGCGTTTGATCGTCGAACGTCCGGTGCACACGATCGAGACCAACGTGCACGGCACCGAGGTCGTGTTGCACGCCGCGGCGAAGAAGCAGAAGCCCGTGCTGATCGCCTCGACCTCCGAAGTCTACGGCAAGAGCACGAAGCTGCCCTTTCGCGAAGAGGACGACCTGGTGCTCGGCGCGACTTCGCATTCGCGCTGGGCCTACGCTTGCTCGAAGGCACTCGACGAATGGCTCGCCCTGGCCTACTTCCGCGAGAAAAAGGTCCCCGTGATCCTGTGCCGTTTCTTCAACACGGTCGGCCCGCGTCAGACCGGCCGCTACGGAATGGTCTTGCCCAACTTCGCGGCCCAGGCCCTGCGCAACGAGCCCTTGACGGTCTACGGATCAGGCGAACAATCGCGCTGCTTTGGCCACGTGAAGGACGCCGTCGAAGCGGTCGGCCGCTTGATCCGCACTCCCGGAATCTACGGGCAGGTCTTCAACATCGGCGCCGACCGCGAGATCTCGATTCGCGGCCTGGCCGAGATGGTCCGCGAGCGCTCGAAGAGCAAGTCGGAGATCTCGCTGATTCCCTACGAGCAGGCCTACACCGAGGGTTTCGAGGACATGAACCGGCGCGTGCCCGATTGCTCGAAACTCGAGCGCGCCATCGGCTTTCGCCCGCGCACATCGCTGGAACAAATCGTCGACGACGTGATCGCCGACCAACGCGCCAGGATCTGATCGCTTGCGCGCCATCCTGACCTACCACTCGATCGACTCCTCGGGTTCCCCGATTTCGATCGCGATCGACGAGTTCCAGCGTCACATCGACTTCCTGGCGTCCGGAAATTTGAAGGTGGTCACGCTGGAGCAGATCCTCAGCGACTCTCCCGAGGACGCCGTGGCGATCACCTTCGACGACGGGGTCAAGAACTTCGCCTCGCAGGCCTGGCCGCGCCTGCGCGAGCGCGGCTTGCCGGCGACGCTCTTCGTCGTCACCGGCCGGGTCGGCAAGGACAACGCCTGGGCGGACCGGCGCGACAAGCGCGTGCCGCACTTGAATCTGCTGAACTGGGACGAGCTTGGCAAGCTCGCTGGCGAAGGCCTCGAACTCGGCGCGCACAGCCGCACGCATCCGCGCCTCAACCAGATATCGACGGCCATGCTGGCTGACGAAGTCGATGGTTCCGCCGAGGACCTGCAACGCTTCGCGGGCAAGCGGCCGCAGAGCTTCTGCTATCCGTATGGAAGCCTGGACGAACGCGCGATCGCCTGCGTCGCCGGCCGCTATCGACGCGCCTGCACGACCGATCTCGCGGCCCTGGCGGAGCGCGATTCACCGCATCGGCTGCCCCGGCTGGACGCCTACTACTTTCGTGGCACGGGCCGCCTGGAGGCCTTCGGCGAGCTCGGATTCCGAGCGCGGCTGCAGATTCTTCGCGCTGCCAGGATGCTGCGGGCGCGGCTTCGCCCGCATTGAAAATCCCCGCAGCTGCAGGACTCTTTTGCCCATTCGGCGCGAAAGCAGGCGCTCGCGGTCCCGGTCCTGGTGCCGATCGGCAAAAAACCTTCGCCAAGCTGTCGTGGAACCCCGCCCAATTGCCGAACTAGGATAGGCGGGGATCTCGCGGGTCCCCCTAAGGAACGAATGAACGACGCACTATCGCCGGCCGACGAACGGGCCTTGGAGCGCGACATCCAGGTCGCCCTGGCACCGCTGCACAAACGCTGCCTGGGCTTGGCCTTCGGTGTCGTGTTCGGCCTGGGACTGTTCGCTGCGACCTTGCTGCACCTGTGGCGCTCGCCCTCCGAGCCCTACCCGCTGACCTTGCTCGCTCAATACTTCAAGGGCTATCAGGTCTCGATCGCCGGGGCCTTCGTCGCGCTGGGTTGGGGCTTCGCCGTCGGCTTCGTGATGGGTTGGGTCTTCGCCTTCTGTCGCAACGTCGTCACCGGCCTGACACGCTTTGTCCTGCGCACGCGCGCGGAGCTTGCGGCCAACCGCGGTTTCCTCGACCAGATCTGAGCCATGGCCGACACAGCGAACATCACGGCCGAGAAACTCAAAGCCGCCGGCGTCTTGGTGCGCATCAACGCGCGCGCCTGGGGCGTGGCTGTCGGCGCGGTGATCGGACTTGGGCTCTTCGTGGCGACGCTCGTCCTGGTCTGGAAGGGCGGACCGGATATCGGGCAGCACCTCGGCCGGCTGCAATTCATTCTGCCCGGCTACTCGGTCAGCTATTCGGGCGCGTTCATCGGCCTGGTCTACGGCTTCTTCATCGGCTACGGCCTGGGCCGCTACTTGGGACCGCGGCGCGATGTCGCTGCGGCACGCGGCGACAGCGGCCCGATCCACGTGCGGCTCTCGGCGCGTTCGTGGGGCTTCACGATCGGAGTGCTGCTCGCGCTCGGCCTCTTCCTGATGACCAACGTCCTGTCGCTGCGCGGCGGCAGCGACGCTGGATCGCTGCTCGCGCACTTGCACGTCTACTTCCCGGGCTATGCGGTGAACTTCACCGGGAGCCTGATCGGTTGTGCCTACATGCTGGCGCTGGGTTGGCTCGTCGGTCGTGGCGTGGTCTTCGTCTACAACAGCGCCGTAGCGCGCGCCGAAGCCTGATCCCGCGATCGGGCTGCCAAGCAAGCCCTGAGCCTGTCCCCCTTGTCCACCGCCAGCGACGCCAGAGTCGGCAAGAGTTTCCTAGCGCTGGCCTCGGGCGATGCGCTCGCGCGCGTGATCGCCTTCGCGGCGGGCGTCTATGTCGGACGAACGCTCTCGCCGGCCGCCTTCGGCGTCGTGACCTTTTCGACCGGCGTCTTGCTCTACTTTTCGAACATCGTCGAGTGCGGCATCGATTTGGTCGGCGTGCGGCAGGTCGCCCAGGACGAGCCCTCGATGCGCCGCCTCGCGCCGGCATTGATCGGCACGCGGCTGGCGCTGGCACTTGTGCTCGCACTGCTGATCGCAGGTCTCTCGCGCGCCTTCATGCCCGAGCCGGAAGCGAGCGTGTTCTCGGTCTACGGCGTTTCGCTGCTCGTTGTCGCGCTCTCGACGCGCTGGATCCACCTTGGACTCGAACGAGCGCGCGCGGTGGCGATCGCGCGCACGCTCGGCGAATGCGTCTACCTGGTTTCGGTGTTGCTCTTGGTCCACCGTTTCCAGGACCTGGTGCTCGTTCCGTTCGCGCAACTTGCCGGCGATGCGCTCGCGGCCGTGCTGCTGTGGATCGGAATAAGCAGACTCGGCTGGAGCGTCGCCCCGCGTTTTTCTTTTTCGCAGGCGCGGCCCGTGCTCGCGCGCTCGTGGCCGCTGGTCGCCAACGTGCTGCTCGGACTCACGATCTACAACTCTGACCTGATCTTCCTGCGAATCTTTCAAGGGCGCGAAACTGTCGGGTTGTATTCGGCTGCTTATCAGTTGATCAGTTTCCTGATCAACATGGCTGCGGCCTATTCGCTTTCGTTGTTGCCGGCGCTGACGCGCGCCGCGGCTTCGGGCGAGGAGCGCGATCGCCTGTATCAGAATGCGTTCGGGCAAACCTTCGCAGTCGCGCTGCCGATCGCTGTGGGCGGAGCGTTGATCGCGCCGCAAATCATCGGCACGGTGTTCGGCGACGCGTACGCTCAGTCCGTGGCGGCGCTCGCGGTGCTCGTCTGCACGCTGCCGTTCACGATGTCCAAGGAAGTCGACCTGATCGCGCTGGTCGTCGCCGGCCGCGAAAGCACGGTCATGCGCATGACGGCCGCGGCGGTGGCGGTCAACCTGGCGCTCAACCTGGTGCTGATCCCCAAATACGGAATGATGGGCGCCGCGTGGTCGACGCTCGCCACCGAAGCCGTGCGCGCGCTGTTCGCGCGAATTTGCGCGCGCCGCGCGGGTTATCCGAACAGCAAGATGGCGCCCGTGGCCCGCGCCCTGGCCGCCGCAGCAGCCATGGGGCTCGCGCTGTGGTTCCTGCCGCCTTTGCAACTGCCCCTCGCGCTCGGCGCGGGCGTCGCCGTCTACGCGCTCGCGTTGACCTGCCTGGGCGGAATCGGCTTTCGGGCCGGCGGCTGGCCGATCCTGCGCGGCTAAGGTTCGAGTCCGCGAGAATCCGGCCAAGTCACCTGCCCATCATGCAGGCAGCCTGCGCAGTCCATAGATTCTGCCCTCGCGACACGCGAACATAGCTTTGGGCAAGCCGCCACAAGCGCGTGAATCGCAAATCCGCTCAACCACACTCGCAAGGAATGAAATGAACCTCCACAACTGGAAACACGCTCGCTGGGTCCTCCCGTCCGCCGCGCTGCTCGCGATTGCCTGCGCCGGTATTTCGCAGGAACAGGATGAAGACGACGGCGACGAAACCGTCAAGAGCATCAATGACGTTCCCGCGCCGGTTCGCGAAGCTGCCGTCAAGCTTTGCGGCACGACGATCAAGACCATCTCCAAGGAGAAGGACGGCGGAATGTGGGAATACGAGTTCGAGTTCGAGTCGAACGGTGCGCCGGCATCGGCTGTGTTCAGCGAACTCGGCGCGCTGTGCACGCTCGAGCACAGCATTGCCGCATCGGCGCTGCCGAAGTCGATGGTCGAAGAGATCCAGAAGCGCTATCCGGGCGCGACGATCGCCCGCGCTGAAACCACAGAAGTCCACGGCTACGAAGTCCAGATCATGGTGGGAGGCAAGAAGAAGGGCGTCGAAGCATCGGCCACGGGCCGCCTCGCGCGTACCAACGAAGAGGAAGGCGACGAGGAAGAGGAAGACGAAGAGCACGAAGGCAACGAGAAGGGCAAGTAGCCAGACAACGCCGGCCTGGAAATCCACACGGCCCGAATCGCGACAGTGCGTTAGCCTGTTGCGGGTCGGGCCGTGCTCTTAGAAACCACCATGAAGCTGCTGCTGATCGAAGACTCCGAGCGCCTTTCCGATTCCATCGCGCGCGGCCTGCGACGCTCGGGCTGGGCGGTCGATGTCGCGCTCGATGGCGAAGCCGGTTTGGCGCAGGCGATCGCGAACGAGTACGACGTCATCGTGCTCGATCTGATGTTGCCCAAGCTCGACGGCCTGACGCTCCTGCGCCGGCTGCGCGAGCGCGGCTCGCTGGTGCACGTGCTGGTCCTGACCGCCAAGGATGCGGTCGAGGATCGCGTGCTCGGCCTGCGCGTCGGCGCGGACGACTATCTGGTCAAGCCCTTCGACTTCGACGAGCTCTTGGCGCGCGTGGACGCGCTCGCGCGGCGCCGGCACGAAGCCAAGGATCCGCTGATTCGCCTTGGCGAAGTGATCATCGACACGGCCCAAAAGACGGTCAGCTGCGCCGGAAAACCGGTTGAGCTCGCGCGCCGCGAGTACATGGTGCTCGAGTACCTCGCGCTGCGCCGCGGCCAATCGGTTTCGCGCGAGGACCTCGAGCAGCACGTCTACGACAACCGCAAGGAAATCGCCAGCAACGCCATCGACTCGGCGGTGTGCGCGATTCGCCGCCGGCTGCAGCGTTCGGGTCAAGCCGAGTTGATCCGCACGCGGCGTGGTTTCGGCTACTCGATCCGTGTCGCGGACGAAACGGCGTGAACTCGATTCAGGGCCGGCTGTCGCGCTACACGATTGCCACGCTGCTGGTGCTGTACGCGCTGGTGGCAGGTGCGATCTACATCGGAATCGCGCGCTACCTCGAAGCGCGCGTCGACGCGGCGCTGCAGACCAAGGCCAGCGTCATGGCCACGCTCGTCCACATGGACGGCGAGCAGCTCGAATTCGAGTTCGACGATCTTTTGATGCCGGAGTATTCGCGCGCTTCCATGCCGGAGTACTTCGAGCTTCGGCGCGCCGACCGCAGCATCTTCGAGCGATCACTGTCGCTGGCAAGAGACGGCGTGACCAAGCCCATGCTCGATCCGGGCCTGGACCGGATCGCCTGGGACATCGAACTGCCCGACGGCCGCCATGGGCGCGCGCTGGCGCTGGCGGTTTTCCCGCAAGTCGAACGCGACGGTGAACTCGACGGGACCACGGGCAGCGAGCCGCTGCGGCTCGTGCTGGCCCAGGGTCTGGAGCAGCTCGATTCCGTTCGCGGCGCGCTGCGCGCCGGTTTGATCCTCGGCGGCGTGGCGCTCTGGTTGCTCGTCGCGCTGGCGCTGCGCTGGTCGCTCGCGCGCGGGCTCGAGCCGCTGACCGCGCTGGCCCGTCAGGTCGAAACGGTCACACCGGAATCGCTCGACGTTGAATTCTCCTCGGTCGAGGGCGTGCGCGAACTCGCCGGAATCCGCACGCGCCTCGACGAATTGGTCGAGCGCCTGGGCTCGGCGCTCGAACGCGAACGGCGCTTCACGTCGGCGGCAGCGCACGAACTGCGCACGCCACTGGCGGAGCTGAAGACCATGGCGCAGGTCGCGGCGCGCTTTCCAGAAGATCACGAATTGCGCGCGCGGGTGCCCGGCGAAGTGCTGGTCTTGGTTGCACGCATGCAAAGCACCGTGGAAAGTCTGCTGGCTTTCGCGCGCGCGACCAAGAGCGGCCCGACGACGAGCGCGACACGCAGCGACGTTTCCGCGCTGCTGCTGCGACTCATCGATGAGCGAAGCGGCCGTGCGAACGCAGACAGCGCCCGGATCCAGGCTGCGATCGAGCCTGCGTTGCTCGTCCGCGCGGATCCGACACTGCTCGAGTCGGTGCTGCGCAATCTGCTCGACAATGCGTTCGCGCACGGACCGGCTCTCGCGCCCATCGCAGTGCGCGCCAGACTCGAAGCCGATTCGATCGTGGTCGAGTTGGAGAACCCGCGCGGCGACCTCACCGAACGCGATCTCGGTCACCTCTTCGAACCGTTCTGGCGCAAGGACGTTTCGCGGCACGGTGACGCGCACTCAGGGCTTGGACTTGCGCTTGTCGAAGCTTGGGTCAAGTCCTGGGGCGGCACGATCCGCGCCGAACTCGCTCGGCCCGACCTGGTGCGTTTTTCGCTCTACTTGCCGGGCGCGGGCCCGAACCAGTAAGCCGTCAGGTAGCGATCGACGTACGTCTCGCGCACCTGCCGACGTCCGTTCGTGATCGGCGCCCAGGCGGGGTGATTGAGCGGCAGGTTGCGTCGCAGCACGATCAAGGGCCGATCGAAATCGGCCGCGCCGGGCCGCGGAACGTCTTGCGGTTCGAGTGCTTTCAGATCAGGCGCGTAGGCGCGGTAGGGAAGTGTGTGCTCGAACTGCGGCGGCTGCGCGAGTACGGCAGTGAACACAGGCTCCAGCCCGCTCGCGCTGTGGGCTTCGTCGGCCAAGGCGCGCACGGCAGCAATTCCGCCGCGCATGTCCTCGCGCGACTTGCCGCCGACCAGCGCGACGCCCATCAAAAGACTCGACATGGCGAGCGCGAAGGTGAACAACTTCGCATCGCGCGCATCGGCAACGCGATCGAGGCTGGCCGCGATGAGCAACGCAATCGCCCAGGCCATCGGCGTGTAGTACTGCAGCGGCACCCGATCCCAGGTCCAGACTGCGAAGATCGTGGTGATCAGGAATTGCGCGAGCGCGAAGATCCAGACGCCGCGCAATACGGGCTCCGTGGGCCGTGTGCGCCTGCCGCGCCAGGCCTGAAAAAAAAGCGCGCACAAGACCAGGACGAACACCGCGCTGGCGACAAGTTCAAGTGTCGCCCAGCCGGAACCGAGCTCGCGCATGTACGGCGTGACGATTCGCGACGGCAAAGCCAGCAACTCGTTCACCAAGCGCATGCTCAAGTGGTAGCCGCCGACGGAATCCTGATAGTCGAAGCGCGCCACGGTCGCTTGCTTGGCAAAGCCGAGCAACCAAGGCAGGAACCCCGCGACCGCCAGCCCGCCGGAGGCGATCAATCCCCACAGCGGCACCGAATTCGGCTTGCGCGAAAAGAACCGCGCAATGCCGATCGAGCAAAGTCCGAGCGCCATCAGGCGGTGGGTCAACAGGCCGAGCAGAATCGCAAGGAAGAAAAGCGTCAGCCTGGCGAACGTCGCGCGCCGTTCGCTGAAGGCGAAGAGGAAAGCGAGCACGGAAAGTCCCTCACTCCAGGCGTAGGGCCGCAGCTCGCTTCCATACAGGACTTGATAGGGCAAGCAGGCGTACAGCCAGGCCATCGACAGGCTCGCGCGATCGCTCAGGCCAGATTCGCGCGCGATGAGGACAAGGGGCCACAACATCAAGACGCTCGAGAGGATCGGAATCGCGCGCAACCACGCGCCGGCCTCGAAGCCACCGAAGAAGTGAACGAAGCCGAAAAACAACGGCGTGTGGAATTCGGCCTGCACGTGTTCGATCACGGCGCGCAACGTGGGTTGCGATGCATGCGAGAGCGTGTGCAGCTCGTCGAGCCACAAACTTGACTCCCAGCCTTCGAGGCTGCGCAGCAAGAGCGCGACGAGCGCGATCAGGCACAGCGGCAGGGCCAGGGATCTCCGGACCGCCCCGGCACTCGTCTGCGCGTCGTCCATCGAAGTCCCATCTTGGACGCCACGCGCGGGCCGATCAACGCTGACGCGGAAAGGGATCGCGGTCGAAGGGCTTCAGTGCAGCTCGAGCTTCAGCGTCGCCGGCGATTTTCCAGTGGATTCGACCACCAGATCGCCCGTGGCGCCCAAGCCCACCGAGGTGCTCGCCTGCACCGTGAAACGTCCGACGGGCAAGCCGTACTCGGCCATGAAGGGCGCGCTTCCATTCCAGCCACGCGTCCAGCGCGTATCCTCGAAGAGTTCGCCGTCAGCGCCGTGGATCGTGATGTGCAACTCGCCGCGCGCCGCTTCGAGCGCGAAGCCCAGTTCGATCTTGGCCAGGGCGCAGGGACGCACCGGCAATTCGAGCAGAAGATCGCCCTGCAGATCGAATCTGCGCACGAGCTGCGCCGAGTCCGTGCCGCCCTGAAGTCGCAGCTCGTACTCCCCCATGTTCAAATTGGCGAGCACGACTTCGTCGGTTTGCGAGAAGTCCAGGCTCGTTCCCCAGATGCTGGCGCGCGGATGCAAGTAGCCGCTCAGCTGGACCGCCTCGAGTCCGGGCGCGCGCTTCAGGTGCACGGTCAAGTTTGCACCGGGCCCCAACTGGAGCGTGCCGAGGTCCAGATCCTCTCCGCGTCGCAGCTCGAAATCCTCGCCGCAGTAACCGATCGCCTCGGCAAAGTGACCGAGCATGCGGTAGTGACCCGCGGCGAGATCACGGAATTCGAACTCTGCGCCGTTGCTGCGAGCTGGGTAGTAGCCGATTCCGCCGGGCGTTTGGAGCGTCGCCGCGAGCGGCCTGGCGAAACGGCCGAGTGGATCGGCGAATCTTCCGTGCACGCGCGCCGAGGGATTTTTTTCGGGGCTTGGAAAATCGGCGACGAGTTCAAGCTCGACTCCGTCGGGAACCACGCCGGTCTTGAACAATGGGCCGCCATCGGGCGGCTGTGCGAAAAGCTGTACTTCGAGTCGGAAGGGACCAGCGGGCAAATTGAAGAACTCGAAACGACCGTCGTCGCCGACGTTCAGCACCCGCTGCTCCGCGCTTCCATCCTCGATCGCGGTGACGAAGACGTTTCCCATCGGCTCGCCGTCGGAGAAGCGCGTGTGGCCGCGAATCGTGCGCCCGGGCTCGAGCGTCGGGTTCCACTCCAGGTGTTCGCCCGGGGCAGGGTGGAGCACGCTCTCGGCATGAATCTCGGGCTCGAATCGTTTTGCGTCGCGTGGCGGGCTGGCGTAAACGTGCGTTTCGCCTGGCCACAGTGCCGTGACCTGATAGCGCCCCGCCTCATCCGTGATCGCCATTGGCGAGCCGAAAACGCTCGGATCGTCGTACTGCCCCATGGCGATGAAAACCGTGTTCAGCGCGGACTTGAAGGCGTGCACGACCGCACGCGGAACCGGGGCCCCAGCGGCGTCGCGCACGATCCCACTGAGCAGGACTCCTTCCTGGAGCACCACCGGCAACTCGACGCTCGCCCCGGCGCGGATTTCGATCGATCCGGTCCACTGCGGGGCCGACCCGGACAAGACGCTGACAAGCACGATTTTCGCCGCCAGTCCCTCAAAACGGAAACGACCGGCGGAATCGGTCTGCGTCTGGCGTGGCGCCCAGTGTTCCACGAAGCCTCCGTAGGCGCGGAAATCGCTGCCCTCGCCGACGCCGACGCAGACATTCGCACCTGCTACGGCGCTCCCACCGGCATCGCTCACCTGGCCCTGCACCGAACCGCCCACTTCACCGACGCGCAGCGTGACTTCGACCAGATTGGAGTGAACCTCGAGCAGTTCGAGGTCGACCAACTTCGAGGGAGCATGGCCGTGGACGATCGCGCCCAGCGACTGCTGAGCCTGTACGTCGCGAAGCTGGAACAGACCGTTCGCATCCGAGTGCGCCACCACGGACATGCCAAGCCAGTCGTTGTAGAACGAGGTCAGGAAGATCTCCGCATCGCCGACCGGTGCGTCGCGACTGTCGAGCACGCGGCCTGCGACATGAATGCCGGTCGCGATGTGCAGCACGAGTTCGCGCTCTTCGCCGGCGACGACATCCGCGGTCTGTGTGTCGCCGCGGCTCGTCGAAACTGAAATCGTCCCGGGCGAAAGCGCACTCAGGCGGGCTTGACCTGCGTCGTCGCACGTTGCGCGGAACACGCCCCGCGGAGCCGAGCCTCGAGCGGAGAATGCCCGGCGGAAATTCAACCCGATGCCCGCGGCCGGTGTTTCGTCGCTCCAGAGCACTTGGACGCGCAGGCTGCCCAGGCTGGAAACCTCGCGCTTGGGCGTGAAGGATTCCAAGGCCGCGCTGCGCCCCGACTGAGCGGGTGAATCGGGGGCGGCCGGACTCGTCGGCGCCGCGGGCGCGGACTCCAGCGCCGGCGTTGCCGCAGCGGGACTCGCCGAAACGATGTCATCGCCGCGCCCTGAAGGCTCGACTCGCCACCACAGGAATCCTGCGCAAATCAAGGCGGCCACGATTGCAATCTTCTTCCACATCAGCAGCAGTCCTCCGGCGGTTGACACGGACACGATCGTTGCGGCGCGGCCCGGCCCCAACGGACCTAGCAGCAGCAACAAGCCGCGCAGATCCGGACCGTGGCGGTGCTCGAGTCGCTGACGCAGACGCTCGAGCCCGCGCTCGAGGCGCGTCTTGATCGTCTTCACGGGCACTCCCGTGCGCCGCGCGATCTCAGACGGCGTCAAGTCCTCGAAGTAGCGCAGATAGAGCGTTGACTTGTAGGGCTCGTCGAGCGCCCGCAGGGCCCCGGTCAGCGCCTCCTGCAACTCGAGCCGCTGTGCAACTTCGGCGGCATCGGGCAGCGAACTCGCCAAGGCGGGGATTTCCAGGTTGGGTCCGCGCCGCTGGCGCTCGCGACCGAGATCGCGAGCGCGATTGCGCAAGACACTGACCAGCCAGCTCCACGAAAGCACCCGCGGCGGATGTTCGAGCGCGGCGACCAGCGTGCCCTGCACGAGATCCTCGCCCTGCTCGTCGCCGCCGACGAGTTCTCCGGCCAGATGCCGCAGGGCGATCGTGGTGTGGGACCAGTCTTGGGGTCGGACCTCTGTTCGCATGACTCGACGGGCCACGCCCGCGAATGGAGAAGACGTGCGGGAAGCCCCGCGGACCTCAGGATTCTCCACGATCGGGCCGGGCGCGGCGCGCGGAATCTTGGCGCGGCTCCAGGACCGCGCAAAGCCGAGCAACCCTTGGCGTGCCACGTGCAAGGCGGCATGCTCACGCTCACTTGTCCCCCACGAACCCCAACGTCCCCTCGGTCTCGGTCTCGGTCGTCGGCATCTGTAGCGCCGCGCACCTCGAGCGCTGCCTCGCCGGCCTCGCACAGCAGCGCGGCGCGCCCGAATTCGACATCGTCGTTGCCTACGACCCCAATCTCTCCGGCATGGACGGCGTCGCGGCGCGCTGGCCGCGCGTGAGGCTGGTCTCCAACGCGGGTCAGCGCACGCCGCTCGAACTCGCTTCACGCGCCCTGGCGGAAGCGCGCGGTGAGCTGATCCTGTTGACCGAGGACCACTGCATCCCTGAGCCAAATTGGGTCGCCAACATGATCGCCGCCCAAGCTCCCGGCCGCGCTGTCACCGGCGGACTGGTCGAGATCCGCGCGGGCTCGAGCGCCGTCGACTGGGCCTTCTACTTCGTCGATTTCTTCCGCTACGCGAGCCCCGGACGTACAGGGCCGTCGCCGACATTGACGGTTTGCAATGTCGCGTACTCCAGGTCATCACTCGACGCGATCGCCGACCTTTGGAAGGTCTACTTCCACGAGACGGCGATCAACGACGCGCTGCGCGCGCGCTTCGGCGAACTGTGGCTCGAGCCTAGCGCGCGGGTCAGCATGGCTCGCCATGTCACGCTCGGCGACGCGCTGTACGAGCGCTACGCCTTCGGCCGATTGTTCGGCTGCACGCGACTGGGCTTCTGCACTCCCGCGCGACGGATCTACTACTGCATCCTCGCGCCGCTGCTGCCGGCCGTGCTGCTCTGGCGCATGGCTAGAAAAGCGTTCTCTTCCGCGCGCCTCGCGCGAGATTTCACGCGCGCAATCGTTCCGTTGACGCTGATGGTGCTTTGGTGGTCGTGGGGCGAATGGCTCGGCTATCTGACGTGCAAGCATCCGCGTTCGCTGGTCGTCGCTCCGGAAATTCGCGCGGCACAGCGCGCCACGAAAACTCAGGCGCCGTAGCGCATCTCGAGCAGCGCGCACGGCTCGTCCTTGTGCGCCAGCGTAATCACGACGAAGCGATCGTACTCGTCGTCGCGCAGGTCCGTGCCATTGATCAGGTTCGTCAACGTCGCGCCCAGTGCCTTGGCAACGTTCGGCAGCGTGTTCGAATGACCTGCGACGAGTGAAATCGAGCCTTCGGGCAAGGCGGCGAGGCGCGCGGCGAGGCCCGCGGGGTCCTTGCCGGGGATCACCTCGGCCACGAGCGCGTGTTTCGCGGCGACGCCCGCCGCGAAATCGCGAGTGCGCCTGAATTCGCTGGTCCACACGTGCGTGACCTTGGTCTCGCCGAGCAAACGCAGCAGTGCCGCCGCGCGCAGCCGGCCTGCTTCCGAAAGGCTCGGGTCGCGCGGATCGTCCACCGCTTTCTCGCCATGCCGCACCAGGATCACCGTGCATGGCCGCGCGGCAGGCGCCGGCGTCGCGGCAACAGCCTTCGGCTCCTGGGCGGATGCCTGTGAAACGCCCCAGGCCAGTGCCGCTGCGCTTGCGAGGATTCGGCGTCGGGACAGGGAATCGAATTCGCTCATCTGTGGTTTCCTTGAATCACATGTAACCGAGCGCTCGCAAGCGCGCATTGTGCTCGCTTTGGGCGTCCGTGCGCGGCAGATCGCCGGCGTGGACTTTCTGTTCGACGACCCAGAGGTCGAGCTCACGGCGCAGATCAGCGAATTCCTGCGCGTGCAAAGCCGAGACTTCGAGCTTCTCGCTCGGGTCCGCGCTGAGGTCAAACAGCTCGTACTTGTCGCGAGTCAAATGATGGATCAGCTTCCAGCGCGCAGTTCGCAAACTGGCGATCTGGAAGCGCTTGCCCCACTTCGCTTGCGCGTCGGGCAACCAGAGGATCGAGAACGCCTTGCCGTCCGTGGACTTGGGTCCCGCGGCGGGTACGGCCGCCTCCGCGACCGGCGCCACCTTCGAGAACAATCCCTCAGGACGAGTATCGGACGCGAAGTCGATGCCCAGGCGCTCGAGCACTGTGCTGAACACGCGGCGCGTTTCGACGACACCGTCGCGTTGCGTGCCGCTTTGTGCGCCCATGTCCGGCATTACGACGATCATCGGAACGTGGAGCAGTTCCTCGTACAGCGTCGTCGTGTGGCCGAGGTTGCCGTGCTCGAGGAATTCTTCGCCGTGATCCGCGACCACGATGATCATCGTGCGGCTTTGCGCCTTGCTCTTTTCGAGCGCCGTGAGCAAGCGACCGATTTCGCTGTCGGTGTAGGCGATTTCCTCGTCGTAAAGATCGCGCAGCCAGGCCAGGTCCGCCGGTCCGATGAGATTGCGGTTGCGTACGAGGTTGTCGATTTCGAGCTGGCCTTTCCACCAGCCCGAATAACCGTCGGCCCAGTTCCAGCCTTGGTGATCGCGGTATTCGTAGTGCGGATCCATGTAGTGCGCGAACATGAAGAATGGGTCGCTGGGGTGACTCTCGACGAAAGCGATCGCTTCGTTCGTGATGCCCTGCGAGCTGATCTCGCCCACCGGCAACTTGAAGTTTTCCTTGAACACTTCGTTGCCCTGCAGAAATCCGTGCTTGTGATCGGTGTAGTCGTTGCTGACGAACGATCCGGTCCGGTAACCCGCCTCGCGCAAGATTTCGGCGAGGGTCACTTCGCGGTTGCGCAAGCGGCCGCTCAGGGAAACGGCGCCGTGCTCCAGCGGATACTTGCCGGTGAGGATCGACGCGAACGCCGGCATCGTCCAGGGCGATTGGCTGATCGCCCGCGTGAATTGCACGCCGCGCGCGGCGAGCTTGCGCAAGTTGGGTGTCCTGTCGCGCTTGCCGTCCCCCGGCTGAACCAGGTCGACCGAGTCGGCGCGCAGGCTGTCGATGCCGATCACGATCACGTTGAGGCGCGACTGTGGAGTCACGCCCGAATGCCCGAAGATGCTCGCTGCCGCGCGCACGACAATCGGTGCCAGGGCAGGCAAGATCAGCGCGACCAACCCGGCGCGAACCAGACGGCCACCCAGGGCGCTGCGCGGGGCAGGCGCGCGGACACGGTTCGAATACAGGATTGCGCGCCGCGTCAGGTGAAACGTGCCTAGTGCGCCCGACAACAAGAGCAGATTCGCGACGATCGCATCGATTGCGAACGGCCGCCAGATGTTCTCTGAATCGACGGTGAAACCAAGCAGCGTAACCACCAACGCAGCCGCGCAAGCCGCGAACGCGGTCGCTTCCGCGCGCGGGTCGTTGCTGCGGATCAGGCGGCGCAGAAAACTTGCGATCGCACTCAGCGCCAGGATTCCGATCAAGGCGCACGATCCGAGCAGGTAGGCCTGCGCGCGCGACAAGCCCGGATGCAGGCAGGCGAGGGCAATGGTCGCGATCAGAAACGCTGCGGCGACCGCAACCTGCGCGCGCAACAGTCGATCGCGATTCACGAGCAATTCCGCAAGTTCGCGCGGGTCGAACAGAATGCGTACGGGCGCGTACGCGGCTACGAGCAACCCCAGGATCAGAAACCACAGCGCCGTCATGGCGCCCTGGAGCGCGCCGCGATCGGCGGCCTGTTCGAGGGCGGTGAACAGCGAGCGCGTGAAGTGCATGTCGACAAAGCCCTGCAAGCGGATCTCGCGCCAGGCGTTCGACAAGGCGAAGCAGGTACCCAGCGCGGCACCGAGCAGCACGAGCCACACGGCGGCGGAGACGATCAACGATCGTGAAAGCCACAATGGGCCGCGATCGGAGCGCAGAGGCAGCGACGTCGGCGGGATCGGTCTCATCGCGGGAGGAGTGTAGCCGTGCGCCCAGTGCGATCGTAGCTCTGGGCAGGGCGAGCGGGGCGCGCGCGCACCGAACTCAACTCTTGGGCTTGGGCGCCTGCAAGAGATCGAGCTTCTGGCGGTCCTCGCTCGAACTGCCGTAGGCATCTTCCAAGCGCACCGTGGGTTTTTCGCCGGGAGCCAGCTCGCCTGCCTTCTCCCAGACCTTTCCGCCGACCATCGCCTTCGCGAGGTATTGCGGTTGGTAGGTGATCGAAGGCCACAGGAAGACTTCCGTCGTGCACCAGCATTCCTTGCAGGCAATCGCCTTGCGGCGGGCCGTGGCTTTTTCGCCGTTCCAGATTTCCCAAAAGCTCTGCTGGCGCAGATTGCCGAGCGGTTCGTGCAATTCGCAGACCGAGACGTCGCCGTTCGAGTACACGACCGCCGACAGGACACCGGCGCGGCAAGGAACGGCCTGCGTCTTGCGCGCCAGACTCTCCGTCTTGGCCCACTGCAGCATCGGCTCGACACTGGCGCCGTAACGGCCCTGTTCGCGCGGCGCCCAGAGTTTGCGGAAGTAGCGGTACAGCTCGTTGTACTCAGGCAGCATCGGCGCCGCGAGCCCGGGATTTTTCGGATCGCCGCGCATGATCGCCAGGTTGTGGTGATCGAGCTTGGGGCAATTCTCGAACAAGAACGTCGTCAAGCGCTTGATCTCGTC